>DATNRC010000509.1:0-10170 GCA_036703705.1 Candidatus Obscuribacterales bacterium | reverse complement strand
GCACCACCACTGCCGCAGAACATAACGGTGCCACCTCGACCGCCACAAGCTGCATCCCATCAAACGCTGCCACTATGGCCATCGCAATCGCCGCCAGTTAGGTCGCCGCTGATGCCTCCAGCGAGCCCGCAGGCTCCGCTAACGCCGCCAGGCAATAGGCAGCCCGATTCAAGCTCAAAGAAGATGAACCCCTCACATCAAGATGTGACCGAAGCCGCCAAGGCCCGCCTTGCTTGCAAGGGGATAGTCAATCCTACCCAAGCACAGATCTTTCTGGAGTCGGCACAGTTAGTCGCCCATGATGCAGCATCCTCTCTCATGACCGCTCAGTAAGAAGGTGCGCCGGTTTAGGTCAAAGGCAACCTGCGTTGTTTGCAAGTCCCAGGTCTTAAGTTGACACAATAATTACACAGCTTCTCGATAGCATGAAGCCTCGCACCTGAAACATCCTAGCTGTGCAGGCCGCCGACTTACAGCAGCTTGCGGCAACCGCGCTCCTAACACTGCCGATTTCGCGCCAAGAAATGCCACGTCCAGAAGACACGATCAGCAGGGTAACTGATTTAACCAATCAGACGGCACAGCAGGCCGCTGCTTCCCTGATGGAAGATGTGCGCAGTGTTCGCAATGATTCCCAGCAGAACTATGCACAGTACATCGCCCAGGTTACAGAAGGGCTCGTCCGAAGCGGCAAATTGCCCGAGCTGGCAATCGGATTTGTGCAAAACAATTTTGCAGCGCTGGACGCAAAAGACGGTAGAGTCGACGGCCGCATTACGCGCCAGGGACTTACTGATTATCTCGATGAAATGGACGGCACGCACGATGGAAACATTTCTGATCCACTCGCCCGAGCGTTCGCCGATTGCCTCCTCAGCCGTTTTGATCGGCTCGTGACTCTCAGCACCGATCGCGATGGTCAAAATATAATCACTGATCTCACGGCTAACGACATCGCCTTTAGACTCAATCAGCTTCGAGAACCAGGGCCTGATGTCAATCCGGCTATAGTTGCGGTAATGAGAAGTCCTGTTCTCTTCGGCTACTTTGATGCGGCACATACCAATTCACAAGACGGCAACATTGGCTGGCACGATCTCAACCATATCGTGATGAATTGGGACAAATTTGCACGCCTGGGATTTCCTTTCACCAAACATGACGTCGAAGTTTGGCGCGACAACTTTGACACACCGGAATACAGGGCATTCCGGGCCGATGGAGGTAATGGATATGTCACGGCAGCATCCATACACGGAGTAGCAGAGCAGCGGTTCGAAAATCAGGTGGTTGCTCGTTACAATGCCGGCGATTTGAGATTGACTGAGATTGTCCTGCCAAATGGGCGAGGGACCTGGATCAACAATGGCAATTTCTGGTCGTTCAAGGATTCTCAGGGCAACTTCTACACCGGCACCATTGATTGCGTCGGCGATCCCATAATTAACCCAGACGGCTCAATCAGGTTCACTCATGCCGATGGGTGCACCACCACATTCAGATATGACGCTGAAGGGAAATTGACACAGGTCGACTACAGCCGCACATTGCAGAACAGTCAAGCCGTTACGATGCGCCTTACATTCGATCAAAACGGTAATCCCCTGGTATTGACGCTCCCAGACGGCACGACGGTGGAGAAAAACGCAGACAATGAATGGATTCATTATGGAACAGGACGGATCCCCCTAGGAAAGGTCATGGGGCCACCTATGGTGACTCCCGATGGAACACTAGGCTTTGCCTATCCCATGGGCATCAGCAACGTTCCAGGCGATTGGAAGATTATGAGTCAGGATGGGCACTGGCACATCTTTACGGATCGCGGTCGCGAATTTCATCAACCGGGGCAACCAGGGTGGGCCATCATCAGAAACGACCTCACTTTGAGAGAAGTGCATTACAACAATGGTGCAGTGGTGCGGTTCAATGAGAATGAAGCGATTACGGAAATCGGTTTGCCGGACGGATCGTTGATTAAGAGAGTTCCTGAAGGTGCCCCGCCAGAGCAACAGCGATGGGTCGTCCAAAGAGATGGTACCAGCACCGACCTCGCACCCGGAAATTACAACCTCCAGCTCACGCCGGACGGAACGTTAATCGTTTCCGACAGCAGCGGCCGGGTGACAGAAATCCGGTACAAAGCCGGGCAGCAGGGCAGCTACAGCCGCAGGTTCGTCTATGACGCCAGCGGCAATATAAGTGCGGTGATCGAAGGCACAAGAGGAAGAATTGATCGCTATCTGGGTTCTTCCACGGCATGGGTCGCCGATGCCGAACCACCGGGTCAAGGAACCAACGTTGTCTACAATTTGAATCCCACAGTCAACTTAAACGGTGAATATGAGTTCAATACTCCTGATGGTCAAAGATGGGTAGTACACAATAATGGAACTGCCGAGGTCATAAGACTTGCCGATGGAACCGCTGTAGATCCTGCTGCTACCGCCAATGATGCTGCTCAAGAATCCGTTAGTGCCTTCGCCGCTCTGTTTCGCGACATACCGCCCCCGCAGGATGGTTTCGCAGCTCGTGCACAGAACGATGCACTTGTTCGTGGACTCCTGGCCCATGATGGCGCGCTTTTTGCCCAGATTGACGTCGCTTCTTACGGCCCGCCACCAGATGGGAAGATCAGTCAGGGTGATGTGCAGGCGTTCATCGATAAATGCCTGCGGGGCGATCGGGCGGCTCTTCAAGCCTTACAAAACAGTGGGTTGACAATCCGCGATTTGTACGATTTGAAGAATCAGTGGAACACCGGCCGCTTCGCGCTGATGATGGAGAACGGTTTCCTTACTCCGCTCGGGGTTTTTCGCGGATCGAACGTTCGTTTGGACTCTGTTGACAGCACCGCCTCGACTGCGTTGAGCGACTCAGGCCTTCAAAGCACGCGTATTGAAAAAGTGTACAACGTTCCGATTTCTGAATTCAGCGATCCTGAGGAGCGCTTCACGACCACGTGCAACATTGATGGAAAGCCTCTCTCCGTAACCTATCCCGGCGGCGGGCGGGCGGACTTTCACTATGATGCGAATGGCGAATTGAATCGCATTACCATAACCAGGGCCAATGGAACAACAGAGACTTTTAACAAGACGGAAAGCGGCTGGACAGATACTCGCGGAAACCGCATCTCCAGCCCATATGTAGATGAATTCGGACGCATTGAATACTCGATGGATGGACGACAGACAGTTATCAGACCTAATGGAACGGTTCAGGAGCAAATTCTATATCCGCCAAATTCCGATCGACAGACATTGATGTTGAAAGACACGCTTCCCGATGGCTCCTATTACATACACTCCGGCGCAACACTGAAGGAAGTTTACACGCACGGCGCCAGAATCATCTACGACAACCAGGGTTGGATACAGTCGGTCGCCCTCCCTGACGGAACCATCATTCGCAAAAATGCGGACAATGTGTGGGCCAGGTTCACCTCCGGCGGTGCAGAGATGGGAACGGTCGGAACACCGGATATCCGTTTGGATCCTCCTACAAGCATCGTGCTCACGATCAACGATCAGCCCTTCCGTCAAAGCAACGGAGCATGGCGCATTACATACGGTGACGGCATCGCAGACTCTTTCAACGCCGACAATCGCCTTGTTTCCAGAACATATGGTCGCTCTGGAATCAGGGTGGATTATGATCCCGCTCTCCAGATACCCTCTATAAGCTTTCCCGGAGGTGCCACATGGACGTTCAATGCCCAGGATGGAAAGTGGTACATCAATGGCGATCGCACCAATGCAACCGTGCAAATCAATAATGGTGACATCACAATCATAGAGCCGGAGCGGACACGTGTATTCAAGGCGAACGGCGAGTCAGTTGAGACTAACGGAGCGGGAATCAGCACCACCCGAGACATCAATGGAAATGTGGTGAGAATCGCGACGGCCGACGGAAGACTATGGTGGCTCGACGGCACAGCGTGGAAATTCAAGGAAAGTCCAACATCGGCGGAGGTCAATCTGCCCGCTGGGTCAGAGCCGCCTGTTGTCACAGCCGACAGCATAACATTTACGACTGCGCAGGGTACAACGGTTTATCGTTATGACGCCACAACGGATCAATTGCGTGAAATTGCCGAAGGCTCCACAGTTCGGCGCTTTGCCAACGGGCAATTGATTGAGACGGCCGTAACCAAGGCTATCGGCATTACGGTAACAACCAATACCGCAGGTGATGTCATCCGCGTAGAGACAAGGGATGGCCGCGCCTGGTGGCTCGAGGGCACCACGTGGATGTATCGCTCATCAGAAAGCGCTCAACCGGTGAGGTTGCCAGCCGGCACGCGAGCACCAGTTCTGGAAGGGAGCACCATTACGGTTTCGGATGGCAACCAGTCGAGCATCTTTCGTTATGACGGAGCCGGCGGCCGTTTGCAATTCAGGATTGAACCCAATGGCATTTCCACTCCCAACTGGAGCTGGGAGTTCAATCAACAGACAGGTCAATGGACGATCGAGGGCCAGGTATATGAGAGAAGTGCTGTCGAGTTCATAAATGGTGGCAGAGACGGATTCAGGCTGTATAAGAAGGATGGCTCCATTGTTGTCTATGACGGGCAGGGGCGCGCAACTGAGGTCCAATATTCGACGACGCCTCCCACCAGAAGAACATTTGCTTACGACGATCAGGGCAACATCAGATCGTTCGTTGAGCCTAACGGCTGGGCATACGAGCGACAACCAGACGGCAGATGGCTTGTTTACACGAGCGCCAGCGCACTGACCGAAAGTGATCCGGCAAAGAAACAGCAAATGCTCGTCGGCTATCCAACGGATAGAAACAACAATCCGCTTCCGCCGGATCGGGTCGACAGCAGTCAGATTCCGTCACCGATTGCTCTGACCTTATCGCTCCACTTCGGTCATTTCACGATGCGCACTACATCCGGCGGCTTTACCTTCTATTCCAACGGAACAAATGCGATACTGGATACCGCGGGCAGGGTTGTCCATTACGCCAGCGACATGGGTATAGACGTCGCGCGTGAAAGGGGCTTCATTACGGTGACTCCAACCGACGGTTCTGCCTACCTGATTAGCGGCCTTCATGATCATATCTATCCGAACGGCGTGAGAGTTCACACCGAAACTGATACCACCACGAGCCCGCCGACCATCACAACGAGATATACCGTGGGCGGTGCTTCACTCACAGTTGTAGAATCTGGCAGCAACAGAAGCATTTATCACCGGGACAATGACGGCAATTTGCTCGCCGACAGCGGTTTGATTTCCAGAGTCTCGGTTGATACGCAGGGCAATCTCATCACTGAATACAACGATGGAACGGTGCTCAAAATCATGTCCCGACCCACGTTGAACAGCGGCACCGCCCTCGTTCCCGAGCCGCTCCCGGGAGGGGTGGAGCTGACTTTCCGTGGTCGGCCCACCATATCCGCCGCATCCGCAACATTCGATGGCACTAGCTGGCATATTGGATACTTGTTGGGCAGCTTTTCTGTCAGGGGCACTTACGACAGTACTGGCCAATTACGTGAAATCACATTGCCAGGAAATCCTACGCGGACCGTTCCCGTGGCGAATCTTACGGCACCACCCGAATTCACTCCTGACGGAGTTAGAATCACAACAGCCGAAGGAGTGTTCGTTTATCGCCCGGACAGCACCGTTGTGCAGACGCGCCCAGATGGCATCGTCATCAATTCCCGCTTTACAGCGAGCGGACAGCAAACCATCGAGAAAATCATTTATCCACCCGTGGCACCGTCAACACGGGGAGCCCAGATCGAGCGGACGGAAAATGGCTGGCAGTATACCGGTGCCGACGGCCAAACCATCATTCTTGATCGCAACGGTGCCCTTTCCATTGACCGAAGCGGCAATGTGACCTTCACGCACGAGAATCGCACCGGCTCCGGCAACGATGCGCGCATTACAAGCACGACCACGCATACCTTCGATCGAACAGGTCGCGAAGTGGCCGCCCAATTCACGCAGTTCATTGGTGACCGGCGCCTCACGGTGTCCTACCTGGCTCAAGATATAGAGAACAACTACACTCTGCCGAACAACACCAGGCTGGTCAATCCTCGAGTTTACCAGCTGCCCGACGGCACGAAACTTGTCAGCCAGGACGGTTCTACATGGTATCGCTTCAATGGCACCACATTCATGGCGCAGATTCGCGGCATTCCGGTTATCACTGAAGCGGGCAGATTTGGCATCAGCGCGGACGGTCGGACGCCACCTCCGCCATTCTTCGATGAGAGCGGCAATTGGCGTGTGGAAAGCGTCACCGACAGTGATGACGATTCGCTCGAAGTGTCGGTTAATCCGCCGCCAGTGCGACCGGCACCAACCCGCTTGGAACTGCCTCCTGACTGTGTGGAAGCCGACCGGGCCTTGAGTTATCTCAGCAGTTTCAAACCGTGGGAGCATCCGCCTTTCGCAGATGCAGAAGGAAACATCACGCTGAACTCGCTCAATGCATGGCTTGAGCATGCACAAGGCGCAGACGCCAATGTGGTGGCAGCAGCGAGGTTCCTGAAGAACAATTTCGCCGCACTAGCTTCGGATGGCCACCTCGACGCACGAGATGTTCTCAGCTTCAGAAATCAAATTTTCGACAATTACATCCGCACTACGAGATTTGACATCACTCTCTCACCGACAGTCCAGCAGCAACTTATAGACTTCAATCAGCGCTCGACTCTGCTTCTTGTGGAGCGAGGCGATACACCTGTGATTTTGGGAAGGAAGTCCCTGGAGAGTCGGGGCATTGCCAATCCTTCACCTCAGGATTGCATGCGTGAATTCGAGCGCATCATGAGGCTTAACGGTTTGAATCCAGACACCGACAGATTCTCAATCTTTGTCGGCCAGCGATTCAATCTGTATTCCCAGGAGCAAATCACGCAAATAGAAACTTTCATCAAGTACCGTGGTGATTCCCTGCAAGGAAGACCGATGAGCGAGATCATAGCGCAGGCGCTGGCAACGCCGATCGATGTGATGACATCACCACCGGCGGCACCGACACTCGAGGCTCCTCAGAATGCGCTTTCCAGGTTCCAGTCCTTGAGGGACGATTTGCTTGTTTTCGGCCAATATGCACCATGGCAGCTGCGCCAGTTGGGATTGATCGACGGTCAAGGCCATGTCGATTGGGCCGCAGTCGAAAGGTTTGCCGCTGCGAGCACGGGCGACACTGCGCATGCCGCTCTCAGAGCTGCCTGCCGCCGCCTTTATGATGCCAGACAGGATCTTATGAAGAACGCCGAGGGACAGCCTGTATTGGCAGTAACCATGGACGACGTTCGCCGCAACATCAATGACGGTTTCGCCCGTGCAATTGCTGCATCATATGCGGGCCAGGATGCCGTCGCTCAAAAGGAAATCTGGCTCGCCGAAGAAGGTGTTCTTACCATCACCATCAACAACGAACACAGCACTCCCTGGGATCTGGCCGTCGCTCACCTCGTAAAAATGGGGAGAAGTCCGATTACAAATCGAGATGTCTGGAACGAGATAAGGCACATTTACCTGGCAAACCGCCTTGACGCCAATGAAACGGAAGAAGAATTTTGGGGCCGCGTAGGGCACTATGGATACGTTCTCAGGCTCTACACATCCGAAGAAGAGCGCACCATCCGCAATGCAGGAACATACGCCGCCGCACAACAGCTCACGAGCAGCTACGATGCCTCAACCGCTTATGAAACTCATCGCCCGTCCGGTGCTCACGGCTAGGAGTGGAAAATGTCGCCAGGACACAGTTCAGGCAAGATATGCTCAGGCTACGGCCAAACTAATGGAGAGATTTGATGGACGAAATACTTTACAGTCATCCCTATGCCGTGCCGTCAATTCAATCTCCTATGCCCTCGCCGAGCCAACAGAGCGCGGTCGTCAAACATATGAGTGCTGGCGCTGAATATCCGCATCCAGCGTCCCAACAGAAGGCTCCTCTTCTCGACATGCGACCGGACCGGCAGGTCGAGCTAACACAACCACCTTTGCCTGGCGCCTCAGAGGAGCTCGCCAAAAGAGCCATGTACTTCAGCAAGCGGATGGGAGATTTGGCCGCGCAGGAAATCGGACGCCAGCTAAGGCAAATGTATGCAATCAGGTCTACTGCACTTGAAATTCCAATGCCGTCTCAAATCAACGCCATATATTTTGCGCGCGCTGCAAAGGAACTGCAGTGTGTTCTCATGCACCTGACAGGAAGTCAATTGTTAGAAAAGTCGCCGCCGCCGTGGTTCACCGACTTCTTTTGCCTGGCCTACAGAATGGCAGATGGCATGATCACCGAGCCAAGTGCCGAAACAATCATTCGCACCTATGGGCATACGCCACCATGGGAGGTTGCAGAGAAGGTGGCAAGAAGTCTTTGCCTGCACATGAATCTTGATGATAACAACCCGTACATATGCTTATTGCTTCAAAACATCTTCATTGTTACACAGATACGGCGAGCTGATCTCCTCGCGTACGCCCTGACCTCTGCAGTGGAAGAACTTCACGATCGCCTGCATACTGACCTCTGACATAACCTCTCTACTGGAAGAACTTCACGATCGCCTGCGTACTGACCTCTGACATACCTGCTCAAGTGATGCAGGCAAACGAAGGGAAGGGCGCTGGCGCTTGAATCTCGTCAATTCGACTCACTCACCCGAAAACACGCTGCTGCGATGCACCACCTTCCTTCAGGCATCGCCACGCAAGGGTGCGCTTGTGCGATGCCGACACTTCACCGCCATCCGGTAAGGGATTTTCACTCCTGGATATCGAACATTTCCGGCACGTACAGGAAGACAGCCAGAAGCACTGGCTGTCAAACCTTTGTCCGCCGATCCTGCTTACAGTCAGCTAGTCGCTGGAGTAAATCTCGCCATCTCGGTTGTCGAGAAGAGCGGCGTAGTGTTTCTCAAGAACGAGTATATGCTGAGCCCTCCTACCGAAGACGGCAGTGACTCGATGGGCTGGCCGCTGTTCAACTTCTGCTGAATCGCAGCTACGGCAGCTGTTGCAGCCTCAAATGTCACACCCTGCGGCAGCGCATCGGTCTGAAGCAAAACCCCATCGGCACCGGTCAATGCGTATAACATGATGTTGTACATTTCTCTGTTGAGATCCGCAGCAGAAGGTCTCTGTCCCGGATGGAGCGCATTCCATCGCCGCCTTGCATAGTCACCGATGCTGGTGCCGCGCCCCCAGCTTATGTTTGTTTCGCTGGGCCGGGGAAGAGGGCCCCCCTGATCTCCTGTTTGGCCTGGTTGTGCCGGTTGGGCCGCCAAAAGATCGCTTACGAGAATATTGGGCTGCCCGTTCTTCAATACGTTCTCGCTTGAGACCAGTGTATCCAGGATAGACTGCTGATTTGGCGTAAAGGCGGCCGGATTGGCTTTCATTTGCTGCCATTGCTGTCTAACCCGGTTCATATCAACGATATTGTGAGCTGCATCCGACGTCAGGCTCTGCACGAATGCGCTCTCGTTCCTCACCATTACGGCGATGGATCCCCGTTGCTCATTCGTTAGCGGCGTGTTGCCTTGATAGGAGAGCAGATCTCGGAAACCAGCAGCAGTGGCATATTGATCGAGATTCACAAAGCCGTCGGGCGCATAGACTGCCGGGTTATTGACTATGTTGTTGAGCGCTGTTATTTGCTGAGCATCGGTGATTCCCGATGCAGCAGGATTCTGCTGGATCGCCCTGAGCGCATTTATGTCGATCACTCTGCGATTTTGCGCATCGCTACGCACAAGTGCGGCAATCGCGGGATTGCGCGTGAGCTCAAGCATCTTGCCGGCTGTGGCCTGGTCGAAAACGGGCGAGCTCTGAGCGGCGATTGAGTTTGCGATGGCATCGGTGTGGATCATGTTATCGGCCGGGTTCTTGAGATGCTCATACGACCCAAGCATACGATCGACGATGGCTCGTTGAGTATTGTTTAACGTGGCATATCCCGGTACCTCGCCACGCACGGCTCTCATTAAATCTGCCCGCGAGATTGTGCGATCGCCGCCGGACAACTGCGTCACGAATGCATTTTCCAATGTCATCAGATTGGCCAGTTCCGCCTTCTGCTGCTGATCCATTGCTGCGGTTCCTCTCAAGGACGCAAAATCGCTGAATCCAGCTGCCCTTGCCAGGCTGTTCATTCGCAACGAGTCGGAGA
>DATNRC010000508.1:0-7844 GCA_036703705.1 Candidatus Obscuribacterales bacterium | reverse complement strand
TTCAATCTGGAAAAGACGCAACGCGAATATTATCTGCGCGAAAAAATGCGCATCATTCAGGATGAGCTCAACGCCGAAGGAGACCAGACTGGCGAAATCGGCGAATACAAGCAGAAGATCAAAAAGGCCAAGATGCAGGGCGTCGCTCTGGAGAAAGCGCAAAAAGAATTGTCTCGCCTTGAGAAGATGATGCCGCAAAGCGCGGAAGCCGCCGTAATTCGCACCTATCTGGATACGCTGGTGTCGCTGCCCTGGGCAAAACGCTCGCGCGAGATCATCGACCTCGATCGAGCCGAAGACATACTGAATGAAGATCATTTCGGCCTCGAGAAAGTAAAAGAGCGCATTCTCGAGTATCTTGCCGTCAGAAAGCTGTCGAAACAGCCGCTAGGAACCATTCTTTGTCTCGTCGGACCGCCAGGAGTCGGCAAAACAAGTCTTGTGCGTTCGATTGCCCGAGCGATGAATCGCAAATTCGCACGCATCTCTCTTGGCGGCGTAAACGATGAGGCCGAGATTCGCGGACACAGGCGTACTTACATTGGTGCCATGCCGGGCCGCATCATTCAGGCGATCAAACAAGCCGGCACCAAGAATCCAGTCATCCTTCTCGATGAAGTGGAGAAAATGACACGCAGCTACATGGGCGATCCGACAGCGGCCATGCTGGAAGTGCTGGATCCCGATCAAAACGAGCATTTCACTGATCACTATCTCGATGCGCCGTTCTCTTTGCGGGAAATAGTATTTGTCGCCACTGCAAATACTCTCGATTACATTCCAAGACCGCTTTATGACCGCCTTGAAGTGATTCATATCTCCGGATATACCGAGGAAGAGAAGGTGGCAATTGCCGAAGAGCATGTGATTCCCAAAACGCTGGAAAAGCACGGCTTGCTGCCGAAGCAGTTGAAGCTTCCTCCTCCGACAATCCGCAGAATCATTCAAGAGTACACGCGCGAAGCCGGTGTGCGTGCCCTCGAGCGGGCGATTGCGACGATTTGCCGCAAAGTCGCGACTCAAATCGTGAAGAACAAAAACGCCACCGTGAAGCTGACACCGAATATGGTGCCGAAGTACCTCGGTCCGCCGAAGGTCGTACGCGAGAATGAGGTGCGCGGTCCGCAAGTTGGAATAGTGACCGGCCTTGCCTGGACCGAAATCGGCGGCGAGACCTTGTCTGTTGAAGTGAACATAATGCCGGGCAAGGGCAAGCTTCAGCTCACAGGACAGCTTGGCGACGTCATGAAGGAGTCCGGACAGGCTGCTTTCAGCTACATCCGCGGACACGCCGAAAAGCTTGGCATTGACCCGGCTTTCCATGATTCAGTCGATGTGCACGTTCACATTCCGGAAGGCGCAATTCCAAAGGACGGCCCTTCCGCCGGGGTTGCCCTTGCAATTGCGCTCATCTCTGCGGTTTCCAAGCGGCCGGTGCGAGACAGCCTGGCCATGACCGGCGAGATTACATTGCGCGGGCGCGTACTGGCGATTGGCGGGCTGAAAGAGAAAGTTTTGGCCGCTTTGCGAGCAGGAGTAAAGACGGTTATTTTCCCGCGTGCCAACGAGAAAGATTTGCAGGAGATTCCGGATTACGTGAAAAACCGCGTCGAGCTGATTCCCGTTGCGCATCTTGATGAAGTGATAGCCATCGCTTTCAAGGACAAAGCCAAGTCCGCGCGATCTCCGAAACGGGGCGTGCAACGCGTGGTTGCAAGAAGAAGCGCGCTTTCAGGCAAGAAGTAAATCAACAACGACGGCTGCAAATAACTGTGCTTCTTCCCGTGAAGGGGATGCAGATTTTTCGT
Organism: Candidatus Obscuribacterales bacterium; assembly: GCA_036703705.1. Taxonomy (GTDB): domain Bacteria; phylum Cyanobacteriota; class Vampirovibrionia; order Obscuribacterales; family Obscuribacteraceae; genus DATNRC01. Next base: position 6,036 of record DATNRC010000508.1, on the reverse strand, counting down.
CAGATGCCCTACTGCGCCGTGCGTTAAGGAGTGAGGTCCGGTGCCGTCCTGCGCCGTGCGTTAAGGAGTGAGGTCCGGTGCCGTCCTGCGCTGTGCGTTAAGGAGTGTCGTCATCATCCTCATCATTGGAATCGTCGCTCAGCTCCGGATCGGTCAGGCCCATCATTAATCTTTTGACGATGTGATTGAGACCAGTGGGCGGCTCATCAGGGGACGGTTCTGGTAATGCGATATTGCCTGTCCCGGTTGTTGGATGCGGGCGCTTTGGGACGCCTGACAAGGGATGATCGTCTTCTCCTCGACGTCTTCGAACCTCTTCTTCGACCTCTTCGGCGCGGATGTTGTTGACTTGCATCGGCCCGGCGCAAATCTCTTTCCAGGGCGCGCCAGCCAGCGCCTGGCGAACAATCACCTCAAAAACTTGACTGCGAACGCCCGAACCGTAAGAGCCGCTTCCTCTGGGTGCTAAGCGCGGGCTGCCGGGTCCTGGCGCCGGCGCCGGCAATCCGCCGTCACACTTGGCGCAGATGCCTCGCGTGAGGGTATTTCCGCAGAGTGAGCAGCGCATATTGAGACCCTCCTTACTGCTAACTTTATACCCAGAAAAGCCGACAGGCAGCGCTGGCGCTGCTTGTCGCGGCCGTCAGCGCGATGTATGAGAAGGTCATCCGATATCGGATGACCTTCTCATGCGTTGTTCATGGAATCGGATGACCATTGCCAAGAGTGCCTATTACCCGACGCGGTCCTCTTGACAGTCAATCGATTGCGGTGTCGCCGAGAGTCCTAAATAGCGCAAGAATGCTAAATATGCCGGGTTCGAGCAGCATTAATTGATATGATGTAAAACTCGTAAACAGGCTAAATCTGCTTTGAAGGTGCGCTTTTCAAGTGCGCTTCGGGCGATCGAGACGAGCGGAATGCGCGAAGCGCCGCTGAGAAAGTCGACGGGCGAACTTGATTGCTTCCAAAGGAGCCAAGAAGCAGTAAGGAAAGAAAAGGAGCTTGCCATGGTAGCTGCGGACACGACCAACAAGAATCTTGCATATCTTGACCTGGACGATCAGTTTGTCAATCCCGTCTTGTCGCGATCAGCCCGCATCGTTGCCGAAAAAGCGAAGGGCTCCTACCTCTATGACATGAACGGCGATGCTTATCTCGATTTTGCCACCGGCATCGCTGTAAACAATGTCGGTCATTGTCATCCGAAAGTAGTCGCCGCCATTCAAAAACAAGCGGGAGAGCTGATTCACACTTCCGTCACCACACATCACATGCGCTATATCGAGTTAGCCAAAAAACTGGTTGAGATTGCTCCGCACAGCAATTTGAATTCGGTTTTCCTGGCCAATAGCGGTGCTGAGGCCGTCGAGGGATCAGTCAAACTGGCGCGCTATGTCACGGGGCGCCCCGGCATCATCAACTTTCGCGGCTCCTTCCACGGCCGCACCATGCTGACGATGGCTCTTACGACATCCAAACTGTATTACCGTGAAATGTACGAGCCGCTGCCAGGAGCAATTCATACGGCATTGTTCCCTTACGAGTATCGTTCGCACTTCCGCGGCAAGCCGAAGGAAGTCTTGAAAGAGTGCTTCGATTACATTGATATGCTCTTCCATCAGTTCATTCATCCCGAGCAAGTGGCGGCGATGATTGTGGAGCCCATTCTTGGTGAGGGCGGTTATGTCGTGCCGCCGGACGGCTTCCTCAAGGGGCTGAGGCAGATTGCCGACGAGCACCGCATCTTGCTGATCATCGACGAAGTGCAGACCGGATTCGGAAGAACAGGCAAGATGTTTGCTTGCGAGCACGAAGGCATCGAGCCCGACATTATGGTCATGGCTAAGGGAATAGCAGGTGGGATGCCGCTTTCAGGTTTCATTTCCCGGCGCGATCTCACCAACAAATGGCCGGCAGGCAGGCATGGCACCACCTTTGGTGGCAATCCCGTTTCTTGCGCTGCTGCACTCGCCACCATCGGTGTGATTCAAGAAGAGAAATTGCCGGAACGCGCTCAGCGGCTTGGTGCTGAAATTGTGAGACGCCTGAAGAAATTTGCCGAGGGCAAAAAGCACATCGGTGAGATTCGCGGGCGCGGGCTGATGATTGGCATCGAGTTTGACGATGACAAAGGTGAACCGAGTAAGGAAATTGCGGAGCAGGTGGCGGCAAAGTGTCTGGAGAACAAAATGATTGTTCTCACATGCGGCAACAGGGGACAAGTCATTCGACTGATCCCACCCTTGACTCTCTCGGATGCCGAGGCGGAAAAGGGTTGTGAGATTCTCGAAAAGAGCATGACGCTCAAATAATTGACGGCGGTGTGCATTGAAGCATGCGAATTTACTTCTCGTCTCAAGGAGAAATGTATGAGCACAACAACAAAGAGCCTGGACAGCCAAAGCAAAACTGGCGCTCGCGTTTACAACAACTATATTGGCGGCAAGTGGGTGAAAGCTGAAGGCGGTGAAACGTTTGCCAGTTACAATCCTGCCAAGACCAGCGAGGTGATTGGTCATTTCGCAGCCTCCACCCCCAAGGACGTGAAAGAGGCCATTGATGCGGCTCATGCCGCGCTCCCCATGTGGAGGCACACGCCGGCTCCGCATCGAGCCGAGATTCTCTTGAGAGCTGCGCATCTGCTCGAGACCCGCAAGGAAGAGCTGGCTACGACGATGGTGCGCGAAATGGGCAAGGTGCTCAAAGAAGCGCGCGGCGATGTCCAGGAAGCGATCGACATGGCCAAGTACATGGCTGGCGAAGGTCGTCGCCTGATGGGTCAGACCGTTCCTTCCGAATTGCCGGACAAATTTGCGATGGCCGTTCGCCAGCCAATCGGCGTTGTCGGACTGATTACACCGTGGAACTTTCCGATTGCAATTCCAAGCTGGAAGCTGCTGCCTGCTCTCGTCGCCGGCAATACCGTCGTCTTCAAGCCGGCTACCGACACTCCGCTCTGCGCGCTCATGCTTGTCGAGGTGCTTATCGAGGCCGGCTTGCCGCCAGGCGTTCTTAACTTTGTCACCGGCGCCGGCGGCAAAGTGGGCATGGCCATTGTCGAAGATCCCCGCGTGCGTGCCATTTCGCTTACAGGCTCCACGGATGTCGGGCGCCGCGTAGCCGGTCGTTGCGGCGAGCTGATGAAGCGGGTGTCGTGCGAATTGGGAGGCAAAAACGCCATCTGCGTCATGGATGACGCTGATCTTGATTTGGCTATTGAAGGAGCTCTCTGGGGAGCTTTTGGCACAGCCGGACAACGATGCACGGCAGCGAGCCGCATCATCGTCCATGAAAGCCGCTACAAAGAGTTCACCGAGGCTCTGGTCGAGCGCACCAGGAAATTGAAGCTGGGCAGCGGTCTGGATCCCGAAGTGCAGGTCGGTCCTGTCATCAATCGCGGCCAATTGGCATCTATCAATGAATACGTCGAGATCGGCAAAAAGGAGGGCGCCAAGCTTCTCTTCGGCGGACGCATTTTGACGGACGGCGAACTGGCGGACGGTTGCTTCCACGAGCCCACCATATTTGGTGACGTGAAGCCGAATATGAGAATTGCCCAGGAGGAAATCTTCGGACCGGTGACTGCCGTCATCAAGGTGAAGAGCTTCGAAGAAGCCATTGAAGTGGCAAATGGCACCGAATATGGTTTGTCATTGTCGATGTACACGCGTGACGTCAACCGTGCTTTCAAAGCGATGGAAGAGCTGGAGTCGGGCATAGTGTATATCAACGCGCCGACCATCGGTGCCGAGATTCAGCTGCCCTTCGGCGGCGTGAAGCAAACCGGCAACGGTCACAGAGAAGCGGGCACCACAGCCATCGATCAATTCACTGAGTGGAAGGCAATTTATGTCGACTACTCCGGCAAACTGCAAAAAGCTCAAATCGATCCTTATTCCCAGAAAGAGAAAAGGAGCTGAGTATCAAGGGGAGTCCTCGTTCTGGCGGGGACTCCCGCTTCACCGGATAAGGCTGGATGAGTTAGTAAACGGAAGGCAACGCGGAGAGGAAAAAATGGATTTCGACTTCACACCGGAACAGATTGCTATTCGCAAACACATGCGCGAATTCGCCGAGCGAGAGATTGCTCCCAAGGCGCAAATGAACGACCGCGAATGCAAATTCGATTGGGATATTGCAAAGAAAATTTTTGCCGAGGGTTTTCTGGGTTGCCCTGTGCCTGAGAAATACGGCGGACTCGGGCTTGATTATATTGCTTACGGTTTGATGACCGAAGAAGTCAACCGCGTGTGCTCATCAACGAGAACGCTTTTCTCTGTTCAGACTTCGCTCGTCGCTCTCACCATCCTCAAGTGGGGAACGGAGGAGCAGAAGAAGTTTTATCTGCCCAAACTTTGCAACGGCGAATTCATCGGCTGCTATGGCTTGACGGAACCAGAAGCGGGCAGCGATGCGGCTAATCAGCAGACAAGGGCCGTCAAAGACGGCGGCGATTATTTGCTGAGCGGGCAGAAAGTATGGATTTCATGCGGTTCGATCGCCAGCCATGCTCTGGTTTTTGCAACAGTCGATCCGTCGCTCGGACACAAGGGCATCACTTGCTTTATCGTTGATACTAAGACGAAAGGCTTCTCCGCTGCTCCCATCAAGGGCAAGCTGGGCTTGCGGGCCTCCGATACATCTACGCTTTTCCTCGATGAAGTGCGTGTTCCTGCTGAAAATATTCTCGGCGGTGTCGGCGAAGGCTTCAAAGTGGCCATGTCGGCCCTCGATAACGGTCGCTTTTCGGTGGCTGCGGGAGCCGTCGGCCTGGTGCAGGGATGCATAGACGCTTGCACGCAATACGCCATGCAGCGCAAGACCTTTGGCAAACCGATAGGCGAGCACCAGCAAGTGCAGGCCATGATTGCCGACATGGTTGCCGATTGCGAAGCGGGAAGATTGCTCTATTTGAGAGCTGCGCATTTGAAGAACCTCGGCGTTCGCAATACGCTCGAGACTTCGATCGCCAAGCTGTTCTGCGGCGAAGCTGCCAATCGCGCCGGGCACAACGCGGTGCAGATATTCGGCGGCTACGGATATTCCGATGAATACCCTGTAGAGCGTTACTTCCGCGATGCTAAGGTGCTCAACATCTACGAAGGCACACGCGAAATTCAGCGCATGATCATCGCCCAGGATGCGCTCGGAATTCGTTATGCCAACGGCAAGCCGAGCGGCCGACCAACAGCGCTTGCTGCGGTTGGCGTTTAAACGACCATCTTAAATCTCTGCTTTCGGCCCCCCAAAAGCGTGTGCGGCACGAGGTACGGATTCGGAACAATGCCATGACGGGCTCGTTCAAGGAGGAATCTCCATTTCCTTTGCCGGATGAGGTGGCAGGTCGGAACGCCTTGCATCAAGCCACGTTCTTTTGCCGGATGAGGTGGCGGGTCGACGCCTTACATCAAACCGCTTTCCTTTGCCAGTTCCATCGTGTAATTGGCTAAGATCTCGCGCGCTCGTGAATACATGGGTTGCGCGAGATCATTCTTCTTTTGCGCTTCATAGCACTGTGCAAACTGCAGGAGTATGTGCGCGACGATGACGTGGTCTTCTCCCAGCCGCATTGTCGCGATGTCCAGAGCTCGCTGATACATGGCTTCCGCTTTGTCGTACTCGCCTTTCTTTTCTCCAATTTTTGCCGTTTCAAGAAGAAGCTTCCACCCGAGCGTGCGTTCCGTATCGGACGACGAAGGTGTAGTATTAAGCGCTTTTCGCATCGGATCAACGTTCATTGCCATTACCTGGAGAGTTCTGCTTGATCAAGAAATACCCGTTTTGCAACTTCGGCAATCTGTTTTGCCGTTCCGGCATCTGGAACGTGCCGTGCGCAACGCTTCGGCATCTGGAGCGCGCCCTGGACGCGCCTCGGCATCTGGAACGCGGCGTGCGCAACACTTCGGCATCTGGAGCGCGCCCTGGACGCGCCTCGGCATCTGGAACGTGCCGTGCGCAACGCTTCGGCATCTGGAGCGCGCCCTGGACGCGCCTCGGCATCTGGAACGCGGCGTGCGCAACGTTTCGGCATCT
>DATNRC010000507.1:0-11621 GCA_036703705.1 Candidatus Obscuribacterales bacterium | reverse complement strand
CACATGGACAGCCAGCGCCGACAAGATATTAGACAAAATCGCCAAACTGAAAGCCATTTACGGTTCAGGACACTAGTATAAGAGCCCGCCAGAGTCAAGAAGAATTGGACGCACCGATGATAGGAAAGGGTCATCCGATATCGGATGACCCTTTCCTATCATCGGTGGCTGCAAAAACTTTTTGATGAAATTTGCGATTTGGATTGAACTTTTTGCTCCGAATTTTCGTTTAGAAGAATAGGAGGTGATTCACATGCAACCACGAAACTCTTCGGTTTCACCAGACACCGCCAGCATGGAAGCCAGAGCCAGTGCGACCATTCATGAATTGAAGGAAAAACTTCCCAACGATAAAGAATGCTGGGAGTTCATCATTCAGAAAGGTATTGAAGAAGGAATTGTCCGCTGCCACTATTGCGGGTGCAGAGAGATAAAAAGAGGCTACGGCGAACGTAAGGCAAACTGTTCGCAATGCAAAAAGGAGATCTGGGTTCTAGCCGATACCTTTTTCGCGGACATCAAAAAAATCTTTCCCTACTTGGCTGCCATCACTTTGTGTGAAAAGGGGCTTAAGGTAAGCATTGCTGCATTCAGCAAAATGCTCAAGGTCGCTTATTCCACTGCATGGCTGATTGACAAGAAGCTGAATTTCATTGTTCAAGATGTACTGCAAAACGAGAGTAAAGAAATTCCTTCGGCTTCCTTTATCTCCCTATTTTCAAGGCGTAGCAGACAAACACCAGCCGGTCGTCATCCCCTTGCGGAGGAAAGCGGATGGAGCGAGACCTCGTGTGAGCACTGGTCTGCACAGAAAGGCGCACCGGACAGCAGAAGGAGCCATGATGAAGCAGCTCAACCGTTAGACATGGCAACATCCGCGCTGCTTGACGAACTGGGTTCAGCTGACAATACAACCGTGAGAGATGTTTCCGACTTGGGTGTAAAGGAGCGACAGGTATTTGAAACAATCTCCTCTTGTCCCATCGCATCCGATGAGATTCTCTCCCAAACGGGACTTGAGGACAAGGATTTATCTGTGATTCTCACCATTCTCGAAATTGACGGATTGATTACTCGTTTGCCAGGAGATAGGTATGTTCGGGTTGACGCTTGCAATGCCAAGCAATCTGACGCCAGTCCGTCGACTGGAAACGAAATCGATGAGCAAACCGGAAATCTCATTGAGCGTTTTATCGTTTTCGTGCATCGCATTTTCTTCGGCATCAGTCGAAAATACGTGCAGCTCTTTCTTGCCGGCCATTGGTGTTATGAAGACAGACGGCGTTGGGGAATCGGTTCGTTGTTTAAAGCATGCCTACATTCCGGGCCCTTTACAAGAGACATGATCCTGTCATACGATTCGCCGGCACTATTAAAAGCCTGCCCGTTGGACTTATGCAATTTGGTTTGACGCAAACGCTCAAACGATAAGCTTCTGATATTCGCCTGTACGATAGCGGCGAGGCAGTGAAAACGTAAATGTCGTTCCCTGGTTTCGCTCGCTCTCACACGTAATGTCGCCTTTGTGTGCCTCCAGTATCTGCCGGCACATGTATAGGCCGAGCCCGGCTTTAGGCAGATACTTCTTACCGTCCACACCCGTAAGGGGGCGCTTGAACAACTTTGTCTTTTGCTCCGAATCAATATGCGTCCCTGTATTTTTTATCTGCGTGATCACTTTGCCGTTTTTTGCGTAGGCCCGCAAGGAGATCTTTCCATGATCGGGCATGTATTTGAGAGCATTATCGAGCAAGTTTTGGATGACATTGCGGATCGATTGCAAATCACCAAGCACACAAAGAGTCTCCTCATCAGAAAGCTCGAGGGCAATGTCGATATCACGTTCGCCAGCAGTTGGCCTTACCTCGGCAACACAGTCCTGCAATAAAAGAGGCAAGTTGAGGGGCTCAAATTTCAGGGCGCTGCTTTCTCTTTCGTATCGATAAACTGAAATGATGTTCTGAATCATCTTCAGGAGGTCTTTATTGCCTTCCATGAGGCGCATGAGGACATCCGTCTGGGCATCATTCAGTTCACCCAGTCTTCCATCAGCAAGCAGCTCAATGACTCTGTTTGCTCCTACAATTGGATTCTTCAGATCGTTTGCCAGCATGGTCAGGAAGTCTTCACGTTGCTGCAAAAGCATCAATCGGCGGCTCTTTTCTTCAATCTGTTTGAGGTCAGTGACATCCTCAAGGGTGCCGATGAATTGTTTGTCATCAGCATTTTCTGAGGAGCATTTCACGGCCGCGCATCGCACCCACTTCAAGGTGCCGCCATTGGTAATGATGCAAAATTCATGATGCCAATCATGCCCCGATTCGAGCGCATCTTTCCATGAATCCTGCACTTCCTCCTGATCGTTATCTGGCACCAATGTCCACCAGCGCTTGGCCCTTTCCGGGGACGTTCCGGTAAGATCCAGCCATTGGTGCCCTATGACGTCCCAGCCCCCGGCCTCGTCCGATTTGAAAATCACCGTCGGCAAAGATTGGCAAAGAGTACGAAACTCTTCTTCTCTCCTTTTGACGTCGGCTGTTCTCTCCTTCACTTCCGTTTCGATAATTTCGTTGGTGAGCTCCAATTGCGCACGTTTGCGAGCCACATCCCAGCCTTCTTTCGTGCTCAGAATGCAGGCTCTTATCAAGAACACGTCGGCAAAGATTACCCAGGAAAAATGCTCCAGCCAGCGCCAGGGTTCTGCATATGCCACGCCATACACGGAAAACGGTATATAAATGCCGCGCACGAGATGATCGACTGCCACCAGAACAGAAGCTGTGATTAACACCGGCCAATCTCTGTAAAAAGCTAAAAAGGCTAATGAGCCAAAGAGAAGGAAATGGGTTTCGATCCGTCCGCCAGTCAGATGCGTGATTAAGGCAGACATGAGCACCTGTCCTACGGCAATCGTGTGGCGGGTCGCCACTGAGCCCGGCTGCTTCCAGGCAAGAATGACAGGCAAAATGATGATCACCAGCCCGAGCCACACTGCAAGCAATAGATGAATTTGCGGGTTGCTCGTCACACCTTCCCAAGCCACGGGCGTCACCACTGCCGCCACCACGATTCCTGACAACCACTCAATGACCAGAAGAACAGCAAACATCCTATCCGTCGACGTTTGAATCATACGCCGGTGACGATCAAAGATAGCTCGCGCGCGGTTCGTAATCATTGCCGCTACATTGTCGTGACTGCGCAGACTTTCCACACTGGCAAAGCTCATAGCAAATTCCTCAGCAAGGTGCCAAAGTTCGAGGTCTCGACATACTCCGGATGCGCAGTAGTGAGGACATAGCGTGCTCGCTCTGCATTTCGGTTGAAGTGATGCTTGCCGCCCTGTTGGATAATGCCGCCGCTGAATCGCAACACCCCTCGACCGTCGTATATGAGGAGTTGCCCGGAGTGTGTCGGTCCGAATAGCGCACACTCATGACCTTCGAAATCCTGGATAAATTTGAGTGACTTGGCACTGACCAGCGCTTTGTGAAGAGATGAGCGCATCCATGCGCTTTCCGAAGCTTCGCCCAGCTCGACGACCACATTGGCGCATATTTTGCTCCTGCTTCGTTCCATAAGCTGCTGCAATTGGGTTACGCTTGCCGTTGCTGCCGGACAATCCGGATGCACGAACATCACCATATTCGGTGAGCCACCAACAAGACTCAGTTGGCTATCACTTGGCCAAACTCGTCGTATCGTTCCTGCAAAAGACGGCATCGCTTCATATTGGAAAAGGTAAATATGCCCCCAGAAGATAGCGGCAATCCAAACGAGATAGCAGGCCGCCACGAACACTATACTGAACGGAGAACCACTTCGTATGCAAAACTTGTCGGCTAAGGCGACCACATCCATATCACCAGGTGCTCACACGGCAAGTCCAATCAGGTCGCGCTTCAGCTCGACCATCGATTGATGGCGCTGGTATTTGTCCTTGCGCAGCGTTTTCATGACAATGGCCTGCAATCTCGGATTGACCTCCAATCCGGAGGCAGCGAGCGCTTTGGCAAGTGGCGGCACTTCTTCATGAACTTGTTTGTACATGGCCTCGACAATGTTGTCGGTGACAAAAGGCGGCTGACCCGCCAGAGCCTCGTACATCAGACAACCCATCGAGTATATGTCGGAGCTGGCTTCAAGAGGCAGTCCCATGCACTGTTCGGGGCTCATATATGTGGGACTGCCGAAGACCTGTCCAGGCACGGTCAGTCCGGCATTGTTGTCCGGGGTTACCAGTTTTGCTGTTCCGAAATCAACCAGTTTTACTTGCTGCATTTGAGAACCATAATTGACAACAAGCACATTGCTCGGTTTCAAGTCTCTATGGATGATGCCGTTGGCATGGGCGTGTCCCAGACCTTCACAGATCTGGAGGAATAAAGGAACAGCGTTTCTATCAGGCAGCCTGCCTTCCTCGACGATAATGGCATCCAGGCTCTTGCCGCCGAGATAGTCCATAATCATGAACGCCTGCCCCTCCGGTGACAGCCCGAAATCAATGACGCTCACGATGTTTGGATGATTGAGAGAACTGGCAGCCGCTGCTTCCTGGCGAAAACGCTTGAGCAAGCTGAGATCGGCAATCAGCTCGAGGTGCATGATCTTGATCGCCACCAGTTTGTTCATGTAGCGATGGCGCGCCTTATAAACGGCCCCGCCCGTCCCTGCGCCGAGTAAAGCCAAGATCTCATAGCGATCGGCGAACATGCTGCCGATGAATTCGTCGTCCTGCATCACATGCCCGTCGTAGGGACAACGCTCGAAATCACCGCTCATTCGGCTGTGGCAGGCGGTACAAACTCTGGCGCGCTGAAAATCACCAGACGATTTGGGCTTTATGGTACTCAGGCCTGTCTTTGTGCTCGTGCCTGTAAACGACAGTTTCTGAATGAGCTTCTTAAGATAAGCCTGCACCTGACTTTCCTGCAAACCGATTACATTGCCAATCTCTGTGGATGAGGCGCCCTCAAGAATGAGGCCGAGCACTTTTAATTCTCTTTCCGACAAAGCAAGACGCTCGGAGGTCACTTCCGGATTTTGCATCTTGGCGGAATGCAGGACTTTACGCGCGATGTCATCGTCCAACCATGCAGCGCCACTGGCAACTGAGTTAATAGCAGTTGCCAGCTTCGCGCTCGAGATATCTTTCAGGCAATAACCATCAGCACCTGCTTCCAGCGCGGCAAATATGGATTTGTCCTCCTCGTGGCTGGTTAAGATCATGACTTTTGTGTTCAATTGCTTCTTAATCTGTCGGGTGGCCTCAATGCCGTCAAAACCAGGAAGACCGATGTCCATCAAAACCACTTGTGGCTTCAGCGCAAGAGCCCGCTCAACGGCCGATGGTCCGTCACATGCTTCTCCTACGACGGAAAGATTGCGCATGTACTGAAGAGTGAGTTTAAGGCCCAGTCTCAAGACCTCCTGATCTTCAACGACGAGCACCCTTATCATGTCCTTTTGGGCTGCCTCTGTTATATCCATCTCTTTCAGTCCGTTCATGCCAACCTCCGGGCGGACCGCAGCTGCGCTCCACCTGCTTGTTTCATAGAATTGAGCTCGCAGCCCTTTGAGCAAGACGCACCCATTATTTCCAGCTTCGACTGCCCTTAACGGTAATGAGTAGCTGGCTTTTCGGCGCGCCTCCTTGTCCCTCTTTGTCAATCTGTGGCAACAGCTTGCCGTTAACGATTGAGCCACACTTCCACTATTTCAATTTTTGAGACAAATAGCAATCACTCGAAAGTACGAATCCGCTCACCCTGCCGTCACCCTAGCCACATCCCCGAATGGAGTAGGGTTTGAAACAAGCGTGGAAGGCTCCTCTGAGATAGGGACCTCTTGTGCCATTGCAGTCTCAACAGCTTTCGCGACAGCAAATGGTATGACCGAGCGGATGATTCTTGGCAAGGGTCATCCGATATCGGATGACCCTTTCTAACCTTTCCTCGAGTGATGGCGCAAAGACCGCTCGCCTACGCGATAGCGCCGGCCCTTGCCTCGAGTTGCCTGTAAACGTGAACCATGGCAACGGAGCAAATAATGGAGGCTGGAATAAGTCCGACCACAAAACAAAGCATGCCCGCAAACATTACCAGAGCATTGACGATGCCGAAGAGGAAAAGTTTTAAACGGACGCCCTTTGTTATTTCCCAGCTGCGCTTGAGAGACTCTACCGGGCCCAGACCCTTGTCGATAATGGCAAAGGTGAATTGACCAAAGCCCAAAGAGAAGATAATGCCGGGCACGACGAGCAACAAAAAGCCAATCCCCGCCCCCAGTGTAAAAAGAAACGAGCCGACAAGATAAGACAGCGAATTTGTGAACACGGAAAAGACACTGCCAGCGTCCGCCGGACGATCATCAAGACAGAGGAAAACAACCTTCGTGTAGAGGAGGGTGACCACAATGTTAATGACAAACTGAATAGCCTTGAAATACATGGGAGCCTGATGGTCGGGCGAATTCCAGGCAGCCCAGGCGTAGGATCCCAGATAAGCGCCGATAACAAGAAAAGTGACCACGCCCCAGCCCAATAGCGCGCCCGGCCGCTTGCCAAGCATGTTCCATCCCGTTTCCAGCGCTTGTCCAATATCAAAACTTTCCTGTGGCATGCTCGAGCTCATGTGAGACTCCTTTCCGTTATGCGTAGGCCACCAATGAACTTATACCCTGGGAATTTTAGTGCCAACCGATGATCAAGACCATTGCACGCTTTCAGGAAATAACGTATCGTTTCGTTGTTGCGCGGTCCGGACATCCGGCTAGAATGGGTCTTTGGTGGTCGCAAGCTTTCCCAAGAATTCATCCATGCTAAGCAATTCGCTGCCGGGATCAACGCCGCCGCTGGCAGGATCAAATCTGAGCGATGAAGCTCGAGCGCTCGAATGTTTGACCTTTCAATATCCGTTTCGCCGCTACCAAAACGAAATTCTTGAGCTTGTAAAAAGCAAACTGGAGCGGGGTGAGCAAGAGCTGCACATCGTGGCGCCGCCGGGTGCAGGCAAAACTATTATCGGACTGCAGATAATCGCTCACATAAAGCAACCCTCGTTAATCCTTTGTCCGAATACGACCATCCAATCTCAGTGGGGACAAAAGCTGGACCTCTTTTTGCCCCCTGAAATACAGGCATTCGGCACAGGGCAAATTCTGGGCACGCATGAAGATAAGCCGCTGAAGCCGATTACCGTTCTTACTTATCAGGTTCTGTCGACCCCGGGACGCGAACAAGAGTATCTGGAAAAGCTGGCACACAGCCACTGGTCTCAGGAAGTGACAAGAGGACGAGCAATCTCAGGCGGAGAGGCCGAACTGAGAATTCTCGAGCTCATGCAAAACAATCCGAAAGCTTATCAGCGTGAGATTTCGCGGCATGTGAGCCGGCTGCGCAAAAAACTGGCGGATGTGATGGATCTGCGTGACGTCCTCCATCCCAATGCTCTCGATTTGCTGCAGGCCCTGAGGCGGCAAAAATTCAAGGTAGTCGTATTCGATGAGTGCCACCATCTCACGGACTACTGGGCGGCAATCATGACGCTTCTTGTCCGTTATCTCGACAGTCCAATCATCATCGGACTTACAGGGACGCCGCCTGAAGGCAAAACGCAAAGCCAGGAAAATCGCTACCTCAGTCTCGTCGGTAACATCGATTATCAGGTGCCGACTCCGGCTCTCGTCAAGGAAGGCGGACTGGCGCCGTTTCAGGATCTGGTCTATTTCACGCACCCGACTGAAGAAGAGCTGCAATTTCTGGAAAACCAGCACCGCGAATTTCACGAACTCGTTGAGCGTCTGAGCAAGGGCAAGGCGATCAGCGCTAAAAATCCCGAGCTTGTGCCCTGTGAAAAAAACGATCAGCTTCTCCACCTCGATTACGATGATGATTACGTGGCCGGCATAATCACGGGCGGCAGCGGCGACGATTTCTATGAGCTTGCCAATTTGGAGCTGGTCGACGCCGCCTCCAATCACGGCGAAATGCGCTTGTCATCAGGGTCAATGTCCCACGCTTTGAGTGCGCGCGCGGCGGGCAGCAGGCAAAATGTCAGCTTGCCGCCTAAAGGCTCCGCTGAGGAGCCAAAAGCGAGATCCGCAAGCGAAACGGACGCTCCCGTTGCCCCCCTTACGGCTTGGGCGGTGAGAAGAGTAAATGAGACGTTTTATGACGAGGAGAGCAAATCCTTCCGCAGCTTTCTCCACAGCCGACCCAACTTAACGCTGTCCTATTACAGGTATCTGTACAAGGTCGGGCACAAATTGCCCTCCAACCTGCCGCAAACTGAAGCAATCTTGCAGTCGCCGACAATCGATGATTGGATGTCGATTCTTGAGGACTTCGCCTCTCACAAGCTCAAGACAAGCTCCGAACGGAAAGATCACGAGCTTTATGACTCAATCCGCTCGGCCGCCCGCAAACTGGGGTATGGCATCAGCGAACAGGGTCTCAGGCGCCAGGCTTCACCGATCGATCGGGTGCTGGCATTCAGCCGCAGCAAGTCTCATGCAGTGTGCCGCCTTCTGGAGACCGAGTACGCAAGCCTTCAGGACCGTCTCAGAGCCGTTGTAGTTACGGACTTCGAACGCATGTCGGCTACATCGGCCAAAGTTTTGAAAGGGGTAATCGATGAAGAGACGGGCGGTGCGATCGCGACGCTGACTAGCCTTTTGACCTCGCCCATCAGTGCTTACGTAAACCCCTGCCTGGTTACAGGCTCGCTGCTTCTTGTGGACAAGCGTATCTGTGCTCAATTTGTTGCTGCTTGCCAGGAAATTTTGGCTGCCGACGGCTACGATATGGAGCTGAAAGTCAACAATCATGGTAATGCGCCTTACGCCGAGATTAGCGCTTCCGGCTCGGATTGGGAGTCTCGGCTTTATGTGGCGCTTGCAACCTCGATCTTCGAGCGCGGTATCACCAAGTGTCTGGTTGGCACGCGCGGGCTATTTGGCGAAGGTTGGGACAGCCAGTCCCTGAATACGTTGATTGATTTGACTACCACCACCTCCCCCGTGTCTGTCAAACAGCTAAGGGGCAGGTCTCTGAGGATTCACACCCAAGATCCTCTCGGGGGCAGAAAAGTGGCCAACAATTGGGACGTGGTCTGCATTGCACCGTCGCTCGAGAAAGGATTGAACGATTACAATCGATTCGTTCGCAAACACGACGGGTTTTTTGGCATCTCCGACGACGGTCAAGTGGAATGCGGGGTCGGCCACGTTCATCCCTCGTTTTCCGAACTTACACCCATTGAAGTGTTTGCCTCAGCGGAAACTTTCAATGATGAGATGTTGAAACGTGCGCTCGTACGCGACCGCATTTACGATATGTGGAAAGTAGGTGAGCCTTACAACAATCGCAGTCTCGGCTGCGTTGAAGTGCAGGGCCTGCGCATGCCCAGCCTTACGCCGCCGCACCTGAGGCGAAACATGAAGTATCGTGAGCACGCACGGCAAATGCGTGCCGCCCTCACCGGCATCTGGATCGAACACACTGCTTTCGGCACAATCTGTGCAGGGCTTTTCACCTTTGTGTTCTCCACCTGGGGAGTGCCCGCTTTTGCGGCAGTACTGCCGGTAGTGGCCTCGCTTGTGATGGCCAAGCGCAGCTTCGCTCGGCTTTACCGTCGTTTCCAGACCGAGGTGTGCGAACCGAACAGCCGTGAAGCCACTCTTTACGCCATCGCACTGGCGCTCCTCACGGCTTTGCAGCGCATGAGATTCCTGCCCAAAGACATCGACCGCAAGAGCATCAAAGTGAGCCGCCGCGAAGACGGCAGTTTTCGCGTCTTTCTTGACGACACGGAGCCCACGCATGCCGGCGTCTTTACAAATGCCTTTAAGGAAGTGATGGCGCCCATCACCAATCAACCTTTCTTGATGCCGAAATATGAGTACTCCATGCCTATGGTCGAGAAACATTCCTGGCTGGGAAGGCGCAAAGAACGGCAACAGGCATTTTTCGACCTTTACCTGAAAGAAAAGGCCGTTCCTAGAATCGGCTCCTATCATGCCGTTCCCAAACTCCTTGCCCGCTCGCAAAAAGGGCGACAGGCATTTCAGGATGCCTGGAACAAATACGTGAGCCCTGGATCAATAATTGAGACTGAAAGCAAACCCCATATCGTCGATCGCTACTTTGGCATTGGTCCGAGCCTGGCCGAGAGATTGCTCTGGGAATGAAGCGTAAGCCGTTCAAATTGGTCGTCTTAGCTCTCAGCTCCATCACCTGCTGCTTGATGCCCTGCGGATCGGCTACAGCAAGGGACAGCGCGCGCGCAAAACAAGAACGGGGTGACTTTCTCTTTTTTCACGGAGATGTGGCAGGTGCGATTGAAGCCTATGAGGAAGCGGCTCAACTGGAGCCGCAGAATTACGAGCTGCGCTCAGCGCTGGTCAATCTTTACCTGACGAAGAAGAACCTGGCAGCGGCAATTGAAAATTGCCGCCAGATGGTGCGCCTTAAACCAAACAGCTTTGAGGTACACTTGCTGCTTGCCAATTTGCTCAGGCGCCAGGGAGAGCAGCTAGAGGCGATTAAAGAGTTCGAAAGCGCACTCAATCTCAATCCGAACAATTTAAGCATCGCTGTCGCCCTGGGCTTTGCGCAGCTGAAGGCCGGACAGCTGGACAAGGCAGAGAAAAACTTTCGAAGCGGTGAGCGAGACCGAGAGCTGAAAGCGGAAAGCCTTTTGGGACTGGCGCTCGTCTTTCAGAAGCGGGGCGATGTGAAAGAGGCACTAAAACAGGTGGATGCCGCTATCGGCGTCAGAGAAAGCTACGCCGAGGCGCATAAAATCAGGGGCGATCTGCTCATCCAAGAGAAAAGACTTGATGAGGCTGAGAAAGAGCTGGAAAAGGCAATGCAACAAAACCCGGAATTTCTGGAAGCAAAACTTTCATACGGCAATCTTCTTTTTGAGCGCGGTAACAGCGCAGCTGCCGAGGCGGTTTTCCGACAGGCAGCTGAGATAAAGAATGCGAGCGAGGAGGCGCATTATCTCCTGGGCATTGCCCTCCAGCGCCAGGGGAGGCTGAAAGAAGCCGCGCAATCTTTCGAGAATGGCGCCTTTATTGATGCCAATCCTGATTCGGCAAGTAAAATGCGCGCCCACGCCCGGCGGTTATCAAGTGCGCCGGAAGGATTTTCCACTCCTGGACTTTCCGGCAATGCCAGCACCTTACCTCAAAGAGAGCTTAATGCCGAATCAATTTTTGGGGTATCATATGGGAAGTTGATCAAGCTCCAGAAATCGGTGACAGACTGGCAATAGCAAATTGTTTTACTTACTATCCGCAAGGAAATTTAGCTGTCAGGAAGATGCAGGTTGTTTTGGACAGTCGGCTTCGATCCTACCAGAGACAAAGCCGGATATCACATGTCTCGGACCACCCTCAGCAATTCTTCGGTTACCGATTATGGGCTGTACAGGCGACCTTTACGGGTAGCCCTTCTACAACATTCCGACAGTTAGGATGGAAATTCCGCTCGAAATCGGCCACCGATTCCACTAATGTCCGGCCACCCAATCCGCTAATTCCCGGCCATATGCCAAGGGGTTGAGGACATGTCTGCGATTGTGAGGTTTAGACATGCACCATATGTAGTGGCATAA
>DATNRC010000506.1:0-3080 GCA_036703705.1 Candidatus Obscuribacterales bacterium | reverse complement strand
CCGCCACAGCCGAATTATGGTTATCCGCAGTATCAGTATCCACCTGGTTATCCACCGCCTTATCCAGGGGGTTACTATCCCTATCCCGGTTATCCCGCTTATTATCCTGCTTATCCACAAGGCTACCCGGCGCCCTATCCGCTTCAGCCTGCTCCTGCCTATCCGCAAGAGAGCTTGTCGCAGCAGTCGCCGCCGTCTTCTTATCCGCAGTCTCAGCCGACTCAATGGCAAGCTCCGGTGGAGGATGATTTTTCTTCCAACAATCAGCAAGTGCCAAACAGTCAGCCAGTGCCCTTTGATCGAACAGAAAAGGGCGCCAATGTGCTTATCGGCGACATTCTCACCAATGCGGGCCTGGTTCCGGAAGCGACGATTGAAGCGGCCCTCAGTCTGCAGCCTCTCGTCAATTCAGGCGCCATGAGCACAGAACAAGCCGGTGAAGCTGTGAGACGAGCGCACAACAGGGGCGGGAAATTAGATCCAGGCATTTTCACGGCTTCTCGTCCGCCTGGTGATGCGTCGCTGCCCAAGCCGATTTCCACACCGCTGGGAGAAATTCTCGTGGCCTCAGGGGTGGTGAGCATTTCGGTCATCAAATCTGCGCTCAACTTGCAGGAAGTCGTCCGCACGGGCGCACTGGACAAGCGCGAAGCGATAGATGCTTTCATCAAAGAACACTTCGGCGCTAAAGCGGGCAAAGTGACGACTTCAGCAAAAGACGAGAAAGTCATTGCATTGCTCGTCAAATCAGGGCTTTTGCACGATCAGGACATTGAAGCGGCGCACAAAGTGAAGAAAAAGCACGGCGGTGAGATTGTGAAAATCCTCAGTGCTGCCGGCAAGCTGGACAAAATAACGTTTGATGCTGCAAATGCGTGTCAGGATTTGATTGAGGCCAAACGAATGAAGGTCGAGCAAGCGATCATCGCCCTGCATTATTGCCAGCGCGGGCGCCTCTCGTTGCACGAGGCAATCGATGAATTGGGCTGGGAAAGGCCCTGATTCGATTTGCACGAAGGCGAGAGGTCATTTGCGGAGATTTTTTCCGGTGTCCTGATGGCGGTTGCCAAGCAGGACTGGCTGCTGCTGCGAGGTTGAGCTAAGTGCTAAGAAATCGCGGAGGCTCTATCTTTGCAGCCGCATGCCCCATTTTTTGCCCGTTTCTCCTGGATTAAGAACTGTAAGGCGCGCTCGTAACATGTTCTAACACTGATCTGGAGCCTTGCTCTGTGCTAGCTAATTCTTTAGTCTCGTTTCTTTTCCTTTCCTTGTTTGCTGGAGAACAGCCTTTCACCCCCATCGGATCACAGTCGCCATTGCTGTTGCGCGAAGCCGGATGTCAGAAAAATCGCTGAATTTCTGTCGGCGCTTCCGCGATCTCAATTGCTTTGCCGAGAAGGACGGGGCCTTTTGTCAAGCCATCTGAAGATCGATTGGCAGTCGCCATTGCTGTTGCGCGAAGCCGGATGTCAGAAAAATCGCTGAATTTCTGTCGGCGCTGCCGCGATCTCAATCGCTCAGGGTGGTACTGAACAACGAGACTCTTTGTGCAGCCGTCACGCGACATCGATTGACTGCAATGAGGAAAACATGAAGAAGACTTACCGGACGTTCTCTGACTTTTTTCCCTTCTACATGGAGCAGCATAAGGACAGACGCAATCGGCGCCTGCATTTTGTGGGCAGTCTGGCTGTGCTTGCAATCCTTTTCTGGGCCCTTTTGAGCCAGCAGTGGCTCTTGCTCATGGCTATGCCTGTTGCCGGTTATGGCTTTGCATGGATCGGGCATTTCTTCTTCGAGAAAAACCAGCCGGCTACCTTTCAATACCCGATCTACAGCTTGATGGGTGATTGGGTGATGTTCTGGCATATTCTCACAGGACGGCTTCAGTTCTAACACTGGAAGCATTGGAGCGGGGACGGACGGTCGCGAGCGCCGGTTCCGTCCCCGCTCCGTCAGCGTCGGGCTTTCATCAGCGCTCAAGCCGTCCTTTGCCGTCGTGTCAGCCGCCTTGCGGCGCCTGTTTTTTGAGCTCTGCGATCGTAGAGCCAGCCGTAATACTGAGGATAAGTAAGTGCGGCTACCGAGACATGCTCGTGCTCGAGCCGTTTGCGCACCGCTCTGTATCCACCAGTCAGATAATCGACCAGCCAGGACAAATTTACCGCGCCGACAAAGTGTCCGGCATCGTGCAGCTCGAGTGCCACTTTGAGCTCATGGCAGAGGCAATGCGCTTCTTCGCGCAAGGCCATCTGCACATACTTCTTGCGCGAGAGCTTGTTGGGATCGAAGTTGTGCGGCGTCTTTCCATAGAGGATGTGAAACGCTTCGTGGGCAAGATAATGAGCTTGCTGGATGGCGGTGCAATGCGCGCCGATGCAGATGAGGGCGCCTCTCTTCTGACCGGGATGAGAGCGTGAATACGCCCTGCATACACCATTCAGCCGGCGAATGCGCACACCCGCCCTTCTCAGACTTTTCAAATCCGCCATGAGTGTAGGTGAGTCCGCAATCAGGCTGGCAAGCCTGGCTCCAAATTGCTTCTCGATGCGTTGCATGTTTTTGATTCCGGCGTGTGCCACTACTTATGGTACCATCGGTCGGCGCCTGAACGCTAGATACAACATCAAGGATCGTCGAGTGTCTGCTGGAGTATACGGCGCCCTCTCGTTATGCGCATGACGCAGAGATGTGTGGACTGCGACTGCCGACCGAGGGGCGATGAGCAACCGTCGACATCACCCGCCCTCTCGGAGAATAGAATGAGGCCGTGATGCAAATGGCGCTCTGCCTCAAGAACACTTAGCAGGTCTGCGCCTGGTCAGAGGAGGTCACCGGCAAAGTTTGACGGAATTTGGGACAGGCTCCAGGTTTTAAGCGCTTTAGCGTTTTGAATGTAATACTATATGGATTAATAATCCGGGCTTGGAAAAAGGAAGCGTGTAAAACGAAGCATAAGCCTGCCGGATATCGGCAGATATCCGCAAGGAAACCTTGCCGAAAAGAGGTAGTCCAGTGTGTAATTGCGTTGCAAATCCAATTTCAACTGGACTGAAGAATGATCATACCGATTCTTGGTG
>DATNRC010000505.1:0-10465 GCA_036703705.1 Candidatus Obscuribacterales bacterium | reverse complement strand
GATGATGAAAAGAGTGAAGAAGATTCTCTCTTTAAGACCGGCAGCGGAGAGAAGTTTTATCAGATCTTCGGGACCGCCGATCTTACCGCCGCGTCTGGCTACACCTTGAACCATAAATTAGTAACCCCCAGGGGCTGAAATTGCTTGAGAGGAGCCGCATTCATACCTGAAAACAGGTATACAGAGTTGATGGTAGCGCAAACTGGCACCGCCTAGCCTTTTCCTTTAGCAAATAATTACTGGGCGGAGGTGCGCTTGGGAAGGAAGGTTAGGAAGGTTAGGAAGGTTAGGAAGACTAGGAAGACTAGGAAGACCAGGAAGGTTAGGCAGGTTAGGCAGGTTAGGCAGACTAGGCAGGTTAGCAAGGTTAGCAAGCTTAGGAACGTCAGGAAGGTTAGGCAGGGAAGCGCTTGTGTTTTAAACTTAAAAGTTTAAACGCCTGAAAAGTCCAAAACATCGCTAAGGCTGTCCCTGAAAGGCCTTTGGGAATTGTTTCCCGTTTTTGACGATCAACTTTTTTGTTTAAAACAACCAGCCGGTGGTGGACGCCACCACCGGCGGATAGTGGGACTTTGACACAGACGAAGGGGGCAAGCCTTTTATTTGCCCTTCTTGTCTTGTTTTTCTTTGGGCTTGTCAGCTTTGCCTTCAGCTTTGGCAGGCTTGGCTGCCGGCGCTTCTTTCTTGGCCTTTTCGGCTTTATCGCCTTTTTCGCCCTTTTCCTTCTTGGGCGGCTCTTCTTCGCTCTTCGCAGGAGGCGCAATCACGGCTTTGATTTTTGGCGGCTTGGGCGCGCGCTTGCCGGGCTTGCGGGGGGCGGGGCCGATAAGCTCTGCCGTGCCGCCTGCTGCTTCGATTTTCGAACGGGCGCCGGCTGAGAAGTGGTGCGCTTTCACGCGCAGAGCCACTTTGAGCTCGCCGTTGCCGAGAATTCTCAAACTATCCGTGGCCCGCTTCAAAATCCGGGCTTCAACCAGACTCTCCGGAGTGACCTCCGAATCTTGCCCCAGAGAATTGAGCGCCCCCACGTTTACTTCCACCCAGCGACGAACTTCGATTTCGTCGAAATTGTGGATTTTGGGAAGACGGCGGAACAGCGGAGTTTGACCGCCTTCAAATCCGAAGCGGCGGGATTCGCCCGAGCGCTGCCCCTGCCCGTTATGCCCGCGCGTGCTTGTTTTTCCATGCCCGGAAGCGCGGCCGCGGCCTACTCTTTTCCGCTTTCTGCGCGCGCCCTCGTCGGGCTCAAGCTCCCAAATTTGCAGTGCCTGCATCTCGCTCATCTTTTCCTCCTTAGCCTTGCGCCGCCTTCTTCGTAAGATGACGACTCGGCAGTGCTTCTTTATTCAGCTTTCTTTTTTTGCTGCCGGCTTTTTGGCTGGTGCTTTTTTGGCGGCAGCGTCCTTGCCTTCGGTCACTGTTTCCACGCTGACCAGGTGGCTGACCTTGTTGACCATGCCACGAATAGTCGGCGTGTCGGCATGCACGACGGAGCTGCCGTATTTGCCCAGACCGAGCGCAGCAACCACCTTCTTCTGGGTCTCTTTCTTGCCCACCAATCCGCGTGTAAGTGTAATCTTCAACATGGTCTCAATCCTGTTTGTCCTGAAAAGTCTTTACGCAAGCATTTGCTTAATGCTGATGCCGCGCAGGCGCGCAGCTTCCTCGAACGTTCTCAATGAGCTGAGACCGTTGATGGTGGCACGGGCGACATTCAAGGGCGCGCGCGAGCCCAGAGACTTCGTCAACACATCGCCCACTCCGGCAAGCTCGAGAATGGCGCGTGCCGCACCGCCCGCGATGACGCCGGTGCCCTTGGCGGCAGGCTTGAGGAGGATGCGGCTGGAGCCCTGCTTGCCGACGATCTGATGAGGCACGGTGGTGCCGACGAGCGGCACTTTGACAAGACTCTTGCGCGCGTCGACGACTGCTTTCTGGATGGCGCTTATGACTTCGGCAGCCTTGCCGACGCCTATGCCCACCTGTCCTTTGCTGTTGCCCACGGCGACGACGGCACGGAAGCTGAGCTTTTTGCCGCCCTTCACGACTTTGGTTACTCGCCTGACCTGGATGATTTTTTCTTCCCATTCAGACTGTTCTCTCTGGCGGGCCGAATCTTCTGCAAGACGGCGGTTTGATTCGCGGCTTGCGCTGCGGCGCCCGCGCTTTACGCCCTCTTGCCCGGCATCGTCGACTGAGCCAATTCTGTCTTCTCTATCCATCGGAATTCTTCCTTTTCTCCTTTTGCATGCTCCGTAGCCGGCTCTAAGCCGGCCTTTTAGAAGTCCAGCCCCGCTTCACGCGCGGCGTCAGCAACCGCTGCCACTCGCCCGTGGTAGATATAACCGCCGCGATCGAAAACGACCGCCTGAATGCCTTTGCCTTTGGCGCGCTCGGCAACGAGCTGCCCGACGGACTTGGCTGATTCTGTGTCCCAGGTCTTCTTGAGTCGGCCTTTCAATTCCGGATCGAGAGTGGAAGCACAAACTAAAGTTTGCTGCGAAGCATCGTCGACAATCTGCGCGTAGATGTGCTTGTTGGAGCGATAAATGCACAGGCGCGGACGGTCCGGCGTGCCGACCAGGCGACGCCGAATGCGCATGTGGCGTCGTACTCTTAAAAGTTTTCTGTCTGGCTTCTGAATCATCTTGAGCACCCCTACTTCTTCTTACCTGCCGCTTTTCCGGCCTTGCGGCGAATGACTTCGCCCCTGTATTTAATGCCCTTGCCCTTGTAGACCTCAGGCGGGCGCTTGTCACGAATAAAGGCAGCCAGATCGCCCACTGCTTGTTTGTCGATACCGCTGACGGTGATGACGTTGCCCTTGCCGACGGCAATGGCCAAACCCTTGGGCGGATCCACCTCCACCTGGTGGGAGTAGCCGAGCTGCATGACCAGCTTGTTTCCTTCCATTTGAGCGCGATAACCGACACCGGTCACTTCCAGCACTTTTTCGAAGCCGTCGGTAACCCCCTTTACCATATTGGCTACAAGCGTGCGGCTGAGACCATGCAGGCTGCGGACCGCCCGGTCGTCGGAGGTTCTTTGCAGAACAACCTTGCCGTCTTCCTGCTTGACGGTGATTTCAGGTCTTATTTCGCGCTTGAGTTCGCCTTTCGGACCTTTGACTTTGATCTCATTGCCCTTGATATCGACGGTTACTCCGCTTGGTACCGTGATTGGTGCTTTACCGATGCGAGACATCCTTATGCCCTTCCTCTTGTAACTCTTCTCGACCTCTTATAAGGCCTTAGAGCAGCTCTCCGGTTTGTCCTTTACCAGACGACTCCAACAATCTCGCCGCCTATGTTGCTCTTGCGAGCCTGGCGGTCGGTCATAAGACCGCGGCTTGTGCTGACAATCGCCAGCCCCAATCCGCCGTAAATGCGCGGCACTTTTTTGGCCGTGCGATACACCTTCAAACCAGGTCGCGACACGCGCTTGATGCCCTGGATTACTTGCTCTCCCTTCGGCCCGTACTTGAGCACGATACGCATTTTTTGATCAGGAGAACCTAGCGCCTTCGTCTCGAACGAAGAGATGAACCCTTCATTGCGCAGAAGCTCGGCAAGCGCCAGCTTCTGCTTCGAAGCAGGCATTTCCACGGCAGGCGCATGCACCCTTGTGGCGTTCCTGATTCGTGTGAACATGTCAGAAATGGGATCTGTAACCGGCATTTATATTCTCCTACCAGCTAGACTTGGTGACACCAGGAATCAACCCGTCATGCGCCATCTTTCTCAGACAGCACCTGCACAAGCCGAAATCTCGATAATAGCCTCTGGGCCTACCGCAAATTCGGCAGCGATTGTGGAGGCGCACCGTCGGGTATTTACCTTTGCTGGCAAGCACCCTGCGTTTGTGCTCTTTGTCAATCATTGAAGTTTTAGCCACTTTTACCTCCTGAATGGCATTCCCAGTGCAGTTAATAGCGCCAGTCCTTCCTGGTCCGTGCGCGCTGTCGTAACAATAGCTATGTCCATGCCCCTTACGGAATCAACTTGTTCGTAATTGATTTCCGGGAAAATGAGCTGCTCTTTGACGCCCAGTGAGAAATTGCCCCGGCCGTCGAACGATTTGGAGGACAGCCCGCGGAAGTCGCGGATGCGCGGCAGCGAGATGTGAATCAGCTTGGCCAGAAAGTCATACATTCTTTTGCCGCGCAGTGTCACTGATGCGCCCACGGCCATGCCCTTTCTCACTTTGAAAGTGGCAATCGACTTGCGTGCTCTGTTGACGATCGGCTTTTGTCCGGTCACAGTCGTCAGATCTTTAAGTCCGCCGTCGATGGCTTTGGCATTGGCGGTTGCTTCGCCAAGTCCCATGTTGACGACGATTTTCTCCAGGCGGGGAACCTGGAGGTCGTTTTTGTATCCGAACTGCTTTTTCAGTTGCGGAACGACGTCGTTTTTGTATTGTTCTCTGATGTCGATCGTTGCCATGACTCTTCCTTCGCTTTTTTTGAGGACGGTCTTTGTCGTCCTTTTCCAGCCGGCGCTTTGCCGCTTGTGGGATTCCTCTTACTCAAGCCCTTCTTTCTTTCTAAATTCGGCACGCACCGGTTTTTTCGAGGTGGTGCTGTAGAGCATCACTTTGCTTGCGTAGATCGGCCCTTCCTTCTTAATCAGTCCGGTCTTGCCCATGCCCATTCTGGGCTTGCTTGCCCGCGTGATCAGATTGACGCCTTCGACGATAACCTTGCCTTCTTTGGGAAAGACGGCTATGACCTTGCCCGTGGTGCCTTTGTAAGCGTTTTTGGCATCGAGCCTCTTTTTCAGCTGCGGCGAACGCTTCGGATCGTTTTTCTTCGGTCCGGAGATGAGCATCACCATGTCGCCGCGCTTGACGTGGATTTTGGGCACGGTGTTGCTGGCTTTCTTGTTGACGAGCGCTTCCGACAACACGACGGTGCCGCCCATTTTCACTTTCTTAGCGATTGGGCTTTTGGAATAACGTGTGGGTTTTCGCGATTGGCCTGCCATCTCACAATACCTCAGGTGCAAGGGAGATTATTTTGGTGAAGTTTTTGTCCCTCAGCTCACGCGCGATTGGTCCGAAAACGCGTGTTCCTTTGGGGTTGCCGTCTTTCTGAATGATGACGGCGGCATTGTCGTCGAAGCGAATAGTGGAGCCGTCCGGCCGGTGCACATGGTTGCGCACCCTGACGATTACCGCCCGCACCACTTCCGATTTTTTCACCGGCATATTGGGCAGCGCATCTTTGACTACGCCGACTATGACATCGCCTACGGAGGCATATTTGCGATTCGACCCGCCCAGGACGCGAATGCACATCAGCTCTCGAGCGCCGGTATTGTCCGCTACGTTCAATCGTGTTTGTTGCTGAATCATGCGTTCGACTCCTCATTTGTCGATTTCACTCCGACACCGCGCTCGGTGATTTCCACGACCAGCCAGCGCTTGTCTCTGGAAAGCGGCCGGCACTCTTTGATGCGCACGCGATCGCCAATGGCGCATTTGTTCTCGGCATCGTGGGCCTTGAACTTATTGGTGCGCACAATGTGTTTTTCATACTTCGGGTGCGGAACGCGGCTTTCGACAGCGACAACCACTGTCTTTTCCATTTTGTTGGAGATTACTCGTCCGACCAGTTCCTTTCTCGGCATCTTTCCTTTTTCCTTCTCCTCACGGCTCTTTCGTCATCCGAAAATCCGTGCTCGTCCTTGCTAACTTGCCTTATCTTTTTTCTCTTTTTGCTGCTTGTGCTGCTCGCCTTGAATTGTGAGAAGGCGCGCCAGTTTGCGGCGTGCGGTTCTCAGTTTTGCCGGGCTCTCCAGCTTGCGCACGGCAAGCTGAAAACGCAGCTCGACAATTTCTTTGCGCGTTTCGTCGATGCGCGTTTTGACTTCTTCGAGCGTCAGCTCTCTCATCTCACGTACTCTCATCGACCCCTCCTTAGTGTCGTCCCACGACACGGCATTTGACAGGCAGCTTCTGAGCCGCCAGATTGAGCGCGTGATGGGCATCTTTTGCCGGCACGCCCGCCATTTCGAACATGACGCGCCCTGGCTTGACGACAGCCACCCAGAATTCCGGAGCGCCCTTTCCCGAACCCATACGGGTTTCGGCTGGTTTCTTGGAGACAGACTTGTCAGGAAAAACTCTTATCCAGAGCTGACCGCCGCGCTTGACGCTTCTGGTCATGGCCTTTCTCGCTGCTTCAATCTGGCGCGAAGTGATCCAGGCGGGCTCGAGAGTTTGCAATCCGAATTCGCCGAATTGCACCTCGACGCCGCGCGATTCACATCCGGTCATGCGACCGCGATGATGCTTTCTGAACTTGGTTCGCTTGGGCAAAAGCATGATCTCTAACCTGCCTTCCTGGTCCTGCGACCAGCTCTTTGACCGCCGCCCCTGGCGGATGTCGGTGCTTCCTGTGGACGATCCGATTGAGTCTTGATGTTGGGCGGCGACCATTGACCTGGTTCGAGCTCGCCTCTGAAGATCCAGACTTTGATGCCGATAAGGCCCATGACGGTATGCGCCTCGGCAAAACCATAATCAATGTCCGCTCGCAAAGTTTGCAGAGGAATGCGTCCTTCTTTCGTCCATTCCGTTCTGGCGATTTCAGCACCGCCCAGGCGTCCTGCCACCATAATTTTGACGCCGATGGCGCCCGCCCGCATGCAGCGCTGGATGGCTTGCTTCATCGCTCTTCTGAAAGCAACTCTTTTCTCGAGCTGCTGAGCAATTGATTCGGCAACCAGTTGCGATTCGAGATCGACTCTGTTGATCTCAAGAATATTGATCCGCACATCAAGACCGGGTCTGTTGAGCATTTCGCGAACCTTTTGCAGAAGGTTTTCGATGCCCTGCCCGCCCTTGCCGACGATCATGCCCGGGCGCGCGGTGTAGATTTCGATTTGAATTTGATCTGCCTTGCGCGAGATTTCTACCTTCGACACGCCGGCATTGCCGAGCTCTTTTTTCAGATAACTGCGAATGCGGTGATCTTCCTCAATGAGATATGCCGTGTCGCGCTTTTGCACGAACCAATTAGAGCGCCATCCGCGGTGGATGCCGAGGCGGAAACCGTTAGGACTGACTTTTTGACCCAATTTATTAGCTCCTTCTATGACCTGGCTTGGCCTCTGTCTTACACATCTGAAAGAACGAGAGTTACGTGACTGGATTTTTTGAGGATTGGATACCAGCGCCCGCGAGCTCTCGGCTGAATACGCTTCAAGGTCGGTCCTTGATCCGCATAAGCTTCGACAATCCTCAGCTCGTTGGCTTCCGCTTCCGTAATCGGAGACTTCTCGGCATGGACGAGGTTGTACATGGCCGATTTCAAAACTTTCTCTACTTCTCGCGCTGCCGAATAGGGCATGAAGCGAAGAATAGTGACGGCTTCCGCTGCGGTTTTGCCGCGAATCTCGTCGATTACGCGCCTAACCTTACGCGGTGACATTCTGAGCCATTTAGTTTGCGCCTTGCTGTGCATGGTTATCCTGCCCTCTTAGCTGTCTTGTCGCCACCGGCGTGTCCTTTAAACAGTCTCGTGGGCGCAAACTCCCCGAGCCTGTGGCCGATCATTTGTTCTGTGATGTAAACGGGCACATGCTTGCGTCCGTTATAAACAGCAATCGTGTGCCCGATCATTTCCGGCACGATCATTGATGCTCGCGACCAGCACTTG
Source organism: Candidatus Obscuribacterales bacterium (assembly GCA_036703705.1). Lineage (GTDB taxonomy): Bacteria > Cyanobacteriota > Vampirovibrionia > Obscuribacterales > Obscuribacteraceae > DATNRC01. The sequence goes on along the minus strand of DATNRC010000505.1, from coordinate 2,805 downwards.
ATCACGCGCTTTTCGTTTTTTCTGTTCATATCCTCAATCTTTTTGGCAAGACTGGGGTGAACATATGGTCCTTTCTTCAGCGATCGAGACACGGTACGAACTCCTTTACTTACTTAGTGCGACGCTTGACGATGTAACGATCCGAAACCCGGTTGCCGCGCCTGGTCTTGTAGCCCATAGCCGGCTTGCCCCAAGGAGTTTGCGGTTTGCCGCCAATTGGCGACTTGCCTTCGCCACCACCGTGCGGGTGGTCGACGGCGTTCATCACGACACCACGGTTGGTCGGTCTGATGCCCAACCAGCGCGTTCTGCCTGCCTTTCCTAATCTTATATTCTTTGCGTCGGTGTTGCCGAGCTGACCGACGGTGGCTATGCAGTCCACATGCACCATGCGCATTTCCCCGGAAGGAAGGCGCAGCGTGCACATATTGCCTTCTTTAGCAAGAACCTGTATTTGAGCGCCTGCCGACCGCCCGATCTGCCCGCCCTTTCCAGGTGTCATTTCCACATTGTGCACCATGGTGCCGAGAGGAATCGACCTGAGCGGCAGCGCATTGCCGTTTTTCACTTCCGCCGTCGGGCCGGACATCAATTGCTCGCCCACTTTGATGCCCAGAGGAGCGAGGATGTATCGCTTCTCGCCATCGACATACTGGACGAGGCAAATTCTCGTGTTGCGATTGGGATCGTATTCAATAGTCTTGACCACGCAAGGAATGTTGTCCTTGTTGCGCTTGAAGTCGATGATGCGATAGGCACGCTTGTGACCGCCGCCTCTGTGGCGCACGGTGACACGCCCCTGATTGTTGCGGCCGGCTTTTGACTTCAATGGTTGCAAAAGCGAACGCTCGGGCTTATCGGTTGTGATGTCCGAGAAATCATGCACCGTCATGTTGCGGCGGCCAGCTGATGTTGGGTTTACTTTCCGGGGAGGCATTTGTCTCAGTCCTTCTCTCGTTGTTACCTGTGCTCTTGGCGAGGCAGCGTCCGCTGCCGGAGCGGATCCAGTGGGATTACGCGCTGAAGAGATCCAGTGGGTCACCTTCTATGGTGACGATTGCTTTCTTGCTGTCCTTGGGAAAACGACCGTGGCGCTTGCGGCTGCGGAATCTTCCCCGGATTGCCGACGTATTGACGCTCAAAACCTTCGATTTGTTCTTCGGATAGAGCTCTTTGATCAATTGCTCGATGGCTTGAGCAATCTCAATCTTGTTGGCGTCGCGCACCACTTCGAAAGTGTATTGCCCAAAATTGCTCATCTGAGCTGATTTCTCAGTGATGACGGGGCGAAGTATGATTTGCGATTGACGAGTATTCATTTTCTACTTCCTGAATTTGCGTTAGCTTTCCTCTTCCGGCGCCTCGCGGTAAGCGATGACATCGGTTATTTAGAGGTTTTCGGCTTGGCTGATTTCCCCTCGGATTCTGCTTTTTTTGCAGTTGTTTTCTTGGCTGCCTTGGGCTCTTCGCCTTCGGACTTCTTAGCTTTAGCTTCGCTCTTTGCCGCTTTCGGTTTTTCGGCTTTGCTTGTTGCTTTTGTTTTCTCTTTTGCGGCTCCCTCACATTTATGAGTCGATTGGAAGCGGTGATTGATGGCTTCCAGCGTGCGCTCTGTCGTGAGGAGAACTTCGCAATTCATCAGATCTTTGACGTTGAGATTGTTGATATGCAGGACTTTCGTGCCTTCGATATTGCGGGCCGAACGCTCCACAATCTGGCAGTGCTCGCAGGCATAATCGAGAACGAGGGCAACCTTTTTGCCTTCAATCTTGAGCGCTTTGTAGACGCCCGCCATCTCCTTGGTTTTGCCGTCTTTGATGCCGTCAAACGATTCCACGACAACGAGATTGTCGCGTCTTGCCGCCAGCGCTGATTTGATCGCAAGAATGCGCACTTTCTTGGGCATTCTCACCGAGAAGTCGCGCGGCTTCGGGCCAAACGTGACGCCGCCGCCTTCCCACAATGGAGAGCGGATGGAGCCGGCTCTTGCGCGACCGGTTCCTTTTTGACGCCAGGGCTTGCGGCCGCCGCCTGACACTTCAGAACGGGTCTTCGTGCTGGCAGTGCCGGCGCGGGCATTGGCGAGCTGGCGCACCAGGGCCGAGTGCATTGCGCCTTTGTTCGGCGTAATGTCGAACACGTCGTGGCTGAGCTCCACTTCGCGAACCTTCTTGCCTTTTAGATCGATGACTTGAGCAGATGTCATTTTTCCGCCTGTCTCCTAGAGTTTGCTATCAATTCCACTTCGTCTTGGAAGGCTTGATTATGAGCAATCCGCCTTCAACGCCAGGCACCGAGCCACTGACAAGAAGCAAATTCTTCTCCGGGTCGACGCGAAAAACTTTCAAATGACGGGCCGTAACGTATTTATTGCCCATCTGTCCAGGCATGTGCAAGCCACGGAAAACACGTCCTGGTGTGGTGCCGGCACCAATCGATCCCATCGAGCGGTGGAATTTGGAGCCGTGGCTCATCGGTCCGCGCCCTGCGTGATAGCGCTTGACGGTGCCCTGGAAGCCTTTGCCGATCGAACGGCCGCGCACGTCGATCAACATTCCTTCTTTGAGGATCTCGTCGGCTTTCAATTTGTCCCCGACATTATATGTAGATGAGTCAGGGACTCTAAATTCTTTGAGCGGCTTGAGGGGAGGCAATTCGTTCTTCTTCAGCCCGCCGCGCTCCGGTTTGTTCAAAGATTTTTCGCCGACGGCGAAGCCTCCTATTTGAATTGCTTCGTAGCCGTTTTTGTCGTTGCTAAATTTTTGAGTGACGACATTTTCGCCGAGCTTCACTACAGTCACGGGA
>DATNRC010000504.1:0-6147 GCA_036703705.1 Candidatus Obscuribacterales bacterium | reverse complement strand
CTGTCATCAGGCAGCACGCCCCCACGATTGACTTACAGCATTACTTCAACGAGCATGCCGTCTGCGCAACGGATTCAGTCTTCAATAAGCATTTGCTTTTGCTCTGTCGGCGGCGGCTTGTGCGCGATTAGCGGCATCTCTAGCCTGCGCAGCAGCATCGCTTACTTCGAGCGTCGTGCCCATAGCCACGCTTGTTGCGTTTTGAGCCGCGGCACGCGCAGCATTGGCGTGATATTGAGCCTCTTCGGCGGCTGACTTTTTGTATTCCCGCCTCTTCTCATAATATGCACGCGATGCGGCTGCCTCCGCTCTTGCCGCAAAATCAATAGCCGTCTGTCGTTGGCTGCAGGCAGTGTGGTAAGCGCGCGCGTTTTTCTCCGCTTGGCGCATTTGCTCCTCGTGCTTGCCGGCATCATAGCCGCTGCCGCCGCCAAACTGGCGCCGATCAGGCTTGTAAACTGAGCCCATTCTGCTCCCGACATTAGCCAGAATTGCTGCCGGCACAAGCCCAAGCATGACGAGAACGAGAGGCAGCGGGCTCCCTTTCGCTTTGCCGGGCAGTCCCCGGGAGACGGCCGACGGAGAGCCGGGTGCAGTCGGGCGCGGGACTTTCCGGCGCGCATTTGAGGCGGGAGGAGCGGGTCTCACTGCGGGGCGTCCAGGCAAGACGGCGGGGCGAGTCGGCGAAGAAGGCTGGCTAACGAATCTGCCTCTTACCCATCGTCCCTGAGGTGCAGTTGGCGGTCGACCGCGACCGCGGTTCCAATCGGCATTTGGTATGGCAAAGGCGTCAGAAGTGAAGACCAATAAAGCGAGCAGCCAGAGAAAAAACGCACCTTTTCTTGCTTTTGACCTGCGAGCGGACACTTGCAACTTCCTCGTAACAGCTACAGTGTAATCCTTGGATGGTTAAGAGGTAACCAAGGAATGGACGCGTGAGCGTTTCTCAAATCGAAAAGACCGCTAACGCCGGCGTCCGAAGAATAAAGTATCATCATGGAGAAGCCAGTCCGGCACAGAGCGGCATATGCAAGTAATCTCCGCCACAAATATCATTACCGCGCCTGCAAAGTATCGTTCGCCCCTCAGGTATCCAGGCGGCAAGCAGAAAGCGATCTCACGCATTGCGGCCATGCTTCCACCGCGCGCGCGCGAATATCGAGAGCCGATGGTCGGCGGCGGAAGCGTGTATCTTTATGCGCGCAGCATATCGCTCAGTGAGAGCTATTGGATAAACGATCGCTTTCCCGAACTGACAGTGTTTTGGCAAATTGTGCAGCAAAGAGCGATGTGTGAGTCGCTGCAAAAGGATCTCCACGCTTTGCGCAACAAGCTCAAGACAGCGCGAGAGATTAAGAAGTTTTTTTTGAAAGCGAGAGAGGAAGAGCCAAAAGATTCTTACCAAATCGCGCTCTTGTTTTTCTTCTTCAACCGCGTCACTTTTTCAGGAACGACGCGCGCAGGCGGATTTTCGAGTGCCGCCAGCGTGCACCGATTTACTGCCTCCTCGATTGACAGGCTGGCACAATTGCCGGAAGCGCTCGATGGTACGAGAATTACGAATGTCGACTGCCTGGAAGTGATAGAAGCGCCCGGGCGCGATGTCTTTATCTTTCTCGATCCGCCGTATTACACAGCAAGCAAGCTTTATGGTCGGAATGGCTCTCTGCACCAATTCGATCATGAGAAGCTCGCTCGCAGCTTGAGCAAGACAAAACATCGCTTTCTCATCACTTATGATGATTGCGATGAGATACGAAAATTGTATGATGGCGCAACGATCAAAAAATGCAACGTCAGAGAGTGGCAGCTCCAGTACGGCATGAATAATTGCAATTCCGAGAACACGAGCAAAATAGGGTCGGAGCTGTTTATTTCCAATTATTGAGTCACCCGGGGTCGCAAGACGTGTTTTGGAGCGATTATCACAAAGCTGGTGAGGAAGCGCTTTCTGATGGGCTTTTGGATGATGCGCAACGGCTGTTTATGTCGGCAATAAACGAAGCAACCAACCAACCGGACGAGCAGTTGCTGGTGGCGCAGACAACCGTTCCGCTAAGCGAAATTCTCATCAGGCGCGGCGAACTGGCAAAAGCCGAGAGCATGCTGTCGGAAGCGATAAAGGTGTTCGAGAGCTCTAAAGAACACAATCAGCTGCTGGCAAATGCTCTGGACAAGATGGGCACCATACACTTGAGACGCAGAGAGTTTGCGCAAGCGCTGCCGCTTTACGCAAGAAGCGTGCAACTGAATGAAGCGATGGGAAGGGGAGAAGACTCCGACTATTTGCTGCTGCTGAGCAATTTTGCCACAGCACATGAAGAGACGGCCGGTCTTGCGCAAGCCGAGAGCCTCTTCCGCAAAGTTCTTCAAGCCAAAGAAAGGCTGCTCGGTTCGACGCATCCTTTGCTCGTGACGCCGATTGTCAATTTAGCCGGGTGCCTTTCACGCAGGGAAAACTTCGTCGATGCAGAAGCGCTGCATTTCAGAGCGCTCGACATATTGAATGATCGCGGCTGCAATAAGCCCGAAAGCGTACCCGTCATCGAAGGCTTGCTTTCCGTTTACCAGAAACACGGCCGACTCGACGCAGCGCTTGCCATGGCTAAACAACTCTGGCAAATCGAGCAAAAGGTGCTGGGGCGCGCTCACCCGCGAACTAAAAGGCGAGCGCAGAATGTTGAGCGCATGGAGCGAATGCTGTCCAGCCCGATCGCTCCAATATCTGCTGGTGCAGCAGCAGAAAACAAATCGCCCATAGCCTCTGATCCTGAGGTAAAAATCTTGGAGAACGAAGTCAGCATCGCTGCGCATGCTCCCACCACCATTGAAGGGCTGGCGACAATGAAAGAACTGCTGGCAGTATACGAAAAAACCAACTTCAGAAAAGCCAAGACCTTGTCGAAGAAAATTGTCGATGTGACGAGGAAACTGTTTGGAGATGGGCATCCTGAAACACTCCGCGCCCTGCGCATCTTAGCGCACAACAGCCTGTTGACACAAACATTTGGCACTGCTCGCGATACCATACGAAGCGTTCTGAAGCTGGAGAATTCAGTAGAAGGCGTGACTGCCGGCGAGCGCATCGAGAGTTTAGTCACTATGTCACGCATCGAGCTTCATCTAGGCAAATACGAGGCCGCAAAAGATTGGCTGTTTAAGGCAGCAGAACTTGCCAGATCTGCTGCTCAAGAAGATCGCAAAAAGATTGCAAACTTAGCAAAAGAACACGAGCGAATCTTGCAGGAAGCAAAGATCTGCAAGGACCTCATGCCGATCGAAGAATTGCAACGAGAATTTGACGGTACTGCTCAGACTAAAGCCAGCAGTGAGGAAAACGCGGCCTTCCACGATGTTATGGCACGGATTATGCAAGAACACAGCCTCCATGAGGCAGCCGATGAATATGAATCGAGCGCCCGCGAAATCCGTGGCAATGCCGGCAATTCAGCTTCGGATGCTGAAGACAAAAACTAATGAGGCATGGTCAAGGCTCGTATCACCACCAGCACCAGAGTAAGTGCAGCGAGGATTCCGCCCACCCAATTCCCTCTCTTCCTCAGTTTTGCGGCTCTTTCGGCATCGTCTTCGGCTGTCGGGCTGGGCATGAATTCCAGCACCAAAAGACCGATCAGTCCGGCGGAAAGAAACCAGCACCAGGGATTGTAACCTCGGCGCCTGGCATACCACCACATGAAGACGGACCAGGCGATGCCAATGACAATCTTGGCAATACCCAATTCACTGGTCGACACGATCCGCTCCTTTCAATGCGAAGGGCTCAATCAAGGCTGTCCTCTTAACTCGCTGAAGTCTGCACTCTCCAGCATTTGTCTGTTCTTCACACCCCAGGTGCGATCTAAATGATACAGGCAACGGTCTTGCAACTTATCCAGAAATTTGCCAAATTCCGGGGGACTGTGTCCCGCGACATCAAACACGGCTTGCAGGTCAAGATAATCAAAATCCTCCCTGGGCAAAATCCTAAAGCGGAGACCCAAAGTAAGGATACACAGTGGTGGAAGCCCCGCGGCACTCAGTATTTGAAGAGCGCGAGTTTTGTCCATGCACTGAAGCGCAGTGCAATAGTGAGTATATATTTGTCCTCTTCTGAGAAAAAACCAGAATGGGGGATCTTCGGTCAACAACGTTGGATCGATGCTGCTTCCATCACCGAAGAGCCCAATCGCAGTCTTAATGCGTCCACCCGGCCCGCTGCTGGAGAATTCCGGCTGCAGCGGCAGCGACTCTCGATCGTCGTCTTCAAAACCCTGTTGCATGCGGCAGTCCTCGCGCCTTATTAATGTGATACCACGAGACAGCGACTTAAAATCTGAGGATGTTCGGGCCGTTAAACTTGTCCTACCCACTGTTTGGTGGCAACGGCATGCCATCGCTTACGAATCGAGTCATATTCATGCGGCGGCAGCTTGCCTTTAGCGACAACTCTTGCGTTGTCTTGCCAGCGGCCCGGCCGGCTGGTGCCCACAATCATCGTATGCACGCCCGGAACTGACAGCGTGAAGCGCAGCGCTGTTTCTGCGCTCAGATCGTCATCGCCGTTTATGAAGTCATACTTCAGCTCCTGCAGCCGATCCCAATAAGGCCGGGAATAGTCGTCCTTGTCCGGCGTGCTCTTGTGGCGCCATACGGCGTTTGCGATCGGCCGTTTGGCGATCACACCCAGATTGTATTCGCGCGCCAGCGGAAGAAGGAGATCGATCGCTTCCTGATCAGCGATGCTGATTGATGTTTGCAGCGCATCAAACTCGCCCGTCTTGATGGCATAAACAGCATCGGTGCTATCACCGCTATAGCCGATGTATCTGGTTTTTCCCGCTTTCTTCGCCTCTTTCAAAACTGCAATGACTTCGCCCCGTTTCAGGACCTCTTCTGTGCAACTGTGCAATTGAATCAAATCAACGTAATCAGTCTGCAATCGCTTGAGACTGCGATCTATGCTGCGAGCGATATCCTCGCCTCCCCACTTATGATCATTGTAGTTGTCGCCGTGACCGCATTTCGTGAAAAGATAGAATTCCCGCCGCCGGTGCCCAATCGCATGTCCAATCAACTCTTCACTGTTGACATAGCATTCGGCCGTGTCGATGACGTTAAGCCCCGCGTCAATAGCAGCAGTGAGCATCTCGTCCACTGCTTTCTGTGAGGCACCCTGGAAGCCGATTTCCGCTCCACCAAAGCCGAGCACGCTCACCTGCATGTCAGTCTTTCCGAAAGCCCTTCTTTCCATCTGGTCCTCCTGCGAAACGAGAGGGGAAACGCCTGCCGAACGATGTTTATACCTGTATTGAAGAATTCTTGCCTTAATCGCCAGAGTGCTCCCTCGGGTCGGAATCCCAGAGAGGGCCAATGCCGAATCATGCTCAATTACCACCTTGCCAAGCAGCCGCTTAATCCAGATGAATTGATAACCTGCATAAAATATAGAAGCACGCACTAAGTAAGGATTCTAACGAACTAATGGCTCGTCACAAGAAAACCCGCCGCCTCTTAGCGACGCTTATGACAATTGCTTTTGCCGGGCAGGCCAACACTCCGCCCGCCCTTGCAGCCGGCAATACACTTGTATGGGAGACTTTTACGGAGATGGGCGCCAAGCTCATGAGAAACGGGCAACTGGAAGACGCTGAAAAGGCGCTTTTTCATGCCATAAAGGAAGCTGAGCAGTTCGGACCCAACAATGACAAGCTTTTGAAGAGCCTGCAAATTCTTGCCAGCGTTTATCAAAAGCAAGGGAAGAAGGACGAGGAGGCAAAGCTCAATCAGCGTATCGAGAAGATCGAACAACACTTGAAGGCGGCAGGCGGAGGAGCTGTCCCAGCCGCGGCGGCGCCCGGCACCGCTGGCGATACCGCCACTTCTGCCGGGGCGGATCGTTCAGCAGCTCCGGCTGGGATTGCCGCCGGGTCGCCTCCTGCGAGTGCTGCTCTAACCGCGCAAGCTCGGCCAACGCAAAGCGGAGCTCCGGCGCCTGGCACGTATCCATCTGCCGCAGCTGCGCCAGCTCCATCAATCGCATCTGCAACAGAGTCGCCCGCTCAAGCCCCTCCATCCACGAGCGAGCCGGCAGCCACTGCTTCTGCCGGTGCATCGTCATCAGCGAATCGTGCAGTGGCAACATACGAC
>DATNRC010000503.1:0-2374 GCA_036703705.1 Candidatus Obscuribacterales bacterium | reverse complement strand
CCGCCCGGCGCGGAAGTCGTCTCCCCGCAACGCATCCAGAGGCAGCCAAATGCGAATCGTAATCACGGGCGGTCCGTCAGTGGGCAAGACCACGATAGTTTCATTGCTTGCGCAGCGAGGATTCAAGATAGTCCACGAATTCGCCACCGAAATAATACGCGAGGGTGTCTATTTGCCATGGGTGGACCGCTCATCGTTTCAAAACGAGGTCCTGCGGCGCCAGCTGAAAGCCGAACAGGCGCTTCAAGGCTATGACGATCTTGTGTTTCTCGATCGCGGATTGTTCGACGGTGAGGCGTATTACATTTACGACAAAATTGAAATTCCTCCGGTATTCGCTGCTCTGGATGCCTCGCAGTACTCACTTGCTTTCCTCGTAGAAGAATTGCCGTTTTTCGTCAAAGATGAGGTGCGCCGCGAAAACCTCGAATTCACCCGCCAGATTTCGATTATCCTCGAGCACTGCTACGCAAGCCGCAACGTGGAAGTGGTCCGTGTTCCTGCAATGAGCCCGGAACAGAGGGTGGATTTTGTTTTGGAAGAAATTGAGATGAGGCGAGGCCTGATTGCCAGGAAGTCCAAGTTGCACGAGCATCGCCGCCGGGCAGGCCAACGGCTCATGCCAACGACCGTGCCGCTTCACCCGGCCGCCGTTCCAGCAGTTTGACAGCCAGTCCGTCCGATGAGGTGCAGCCGTGGCAGCAAGCAATCGTGCACCCGGCCACAATTCCAGCCAATCGGAAGCGAGAGCGGGAATCCCTTGACGTGCTGAATTTGACCTCTCCTTCGCCGTGGACTTGCTACTATCTGGTAGGTTCGAGCGAGGGGAGCAAAGTGTCCGAAATCGACAAGGATGAAACAGCGGAAGCGCCGGTTTCAAGCGGAGAGCCGCCTAAAGGAGAAGAACTCGACCCCGATGAGGAGTGGCTGAACAACGTCTATCAGGGTGACAACGTGCCGCAGCTTACGTTGCGTGCCGTGATGATGGGCGGCATACTCGGTTCCCTCATGTCCATATCGAATCTCTATACATCGATCAAGGTCGGATGGGCTTTTGGTGTGGCGATTACGGCCTGCGTTCTTTCCTTTGTCATTTGGAACGCAATCAGGGTTGTTTTTCCCAAGCTGACGCCGATGAGCATTCTGGAAAACAACTGCATGCAGTCGACCGCATCTGCGGCCGGCTATTCTACCGGTGCCACGCTTGGCACCGCATTTGGTGCTTATCTTCTCATAACGGGGCAGCATCTGGACTGGAAATTTGTTCTTCCCTGGACGCTTGTCACGGCTGCTCTCGGCGTTTTCCTTGCCGTGCCGATGAAAAGGCAGATGATCAACAGAGAACGGCTTCCTTTCCCGAGCGGCATCGCGGCTGCAGAAACTTTGCGCAGCCTTTACGGACAATCGAAGGAAGCGATTATTCAGGCGCGGTCTCTGGTGGCCTCTCTTGCAGTCGGAGTTGTCGTGGGCTTCCTGGGCAAAGGAGAATTCGCCTGGCAGAAAGCAATGAATTTGAAAATTCCGGAATTGATTCCGTTCAATGTCAAGCTTTCGGGCATCGACATCGCCAGGATGCCTGCCTTTGGCTTCGAGCCGAGCGTCTTGCTCATCGGTGCGGGAATGATCGTCGGCTTGCGCGTATCGGCGTCTATGCTTCTGGGCTCGCTCATACTTTATTTGTTTGTCGGACCGCAGATGATCAATGCAGGCGAAATCCCCACTCCCGAGAAGCTCATCAAAGGCTGGTCTTTATGGGGCGGCACGGCGCTCATGGTCACTTCAGGATTGACTGCCTTTGCCTTGCAGTGGAAGACAATAATGCGCAGTTTTACGGGAGGCGGCAAAACGGACGGCACGCAAGCAAAGTCGTCTCTCTCGGAAGACAAGCTCGCCAACATCGAGGTGCCGCTCCAATGGCTGATTGCAGGGCTCGTGCCCTTGACCATAGCGATGGTCATACTGCAGTACGTTGCCTTTTCCATTTCCATTCCCCTGGGTGTCCTTGCCGTTGTTCTGAGCTTCTTTTTGGCCCTGGTCGCCTGCAGGGCGACCGGAGAGACAGACATCACGCCAATCGGACCTATGGGCAAGCTGACGCAGCTCACTTATGCGATTCTGGCGCCGTCGAACATCACGACCAACCTGATGGCCGCCAGCGTCACCGCCAATATTGCCTCCAGCTCAGCTGATTTGCTCACAGATCTCAAAAGCGGATACTTGTTGGGGGCCAACGCCAGAAAGCAGTTTCTCGCTCAATTCATCGGCATCTTTTTCGGCACCATTGCCGTGGTTCCTGCGTGGTACTTGATGATTCCGACAAAGGAGGTGCTTGACGCTTACAATCCGCCATCCTCCAATATGTGGCGGGCCGTGG
>DATNRC010000502.1:0-17272 GCA_036703705.1 Candidatus Obscuribacterales bacterium | reverse complement strand
GAATGATCGCCGGCTTGCCACGCCTCATCAGCTTTAGCCAGGAGATGCAACAGAGCTTCAGGCGAACACTCCTTGAAGGCTGCTTGCAGGTTGTTCTGCTCATCCTTTCCTCTGCCGGATTGCGCTTCATCGGGCAAAGCGGCATCGTGCTCCTTCAATTCTTTGCCGAGATGGAAGTCATTGCCGGAAGCTACACGCCTGGCCCAATCAATTAGCAACGCATAAAGATCGTGAAAAGATGCAAACTCGCCGATGTCGCCCACCAGCTGACCTCTATACTTTATGCGCCAGCGATTGTTGCCCGCATAAGTCGTCTCGACTGCTTCAGTGGTGTGGCCAGTGATAAATTGGTGGATTTGCGCCAGGGCACGAATGAATCGCTGGTCTGGTTTCAGCGCATAGGCCTGCCTGAAACTTATTCGTGCTTCATTGAGACTCATGAGTTCGGAAAATCGCCTCCCGCCCGCGAGTTTTCTTCGCAGGTATTCGGTCTTCCACGGCGCATCACCACCTGTAGTGCGTGGCGAAACGCGAAGCAAACTTACTTTGCCCGATTCGCTCGGCATATTACAACCGGATACGAATAAAGCGAATGAAAGAAATAGGGGAAGGATTCGGGAGGGGAAATGCATCCGGCTTTCCGGCAGGTCGACGCCCTATAGATTATAGCCAAGCGTGTACGCCAGAGCTGCGGCCGATGAAGCCGTGTCTCTGGCGATACACCCCTTCCCCTGTGAAACTTCAGCTATGAGCTTCTTTTGAAAAGCGGATCCACCTCGGCAGATTCGAGACCGCAAGGTACGGAGAAATCAAGATCTTCAAGATCATGGCTTCCTTTTGCCTTAGAGATAGGCGACCACGGCTGTTTTAAGATGTCGGACAATCCATTCTTTTGGAGAATAAGGTGCACCTGGTTTTGCAGTGAAGCAGCTGCCGCATCGCGAGCTGCCTGCTGAACTGCTGCACCCGAAGCATTGTGCGCGCTCTCAATTTTTGAAAGCTCATTTTTTGCCATGATCGCTGCCTCTAAAAACTTGGCGGGGAGTCCGGACGGCATATATTTGCTTGCTTGGCAGTTCGCCGCTTCCGATTGAATGAGCCCATATTAGGCAGCCCTGGTTACACCAGGGTAAACGGCTGTACATCTTGTTCGGAGCGCAAACCCCATTTACCCATTTATAAGGATCGCCTTCCAGCTTTCGACCAGCATGGCGTTATGCAATAATCCCAATGTCGCAATAGTGCCGTTTACACCAATTTAGCAACGAAACAAAGCCTTTGACGGCCGCTCCAGTGACATTGCCTCAGCTTTGACCTTACGTCAACTAGAGATTTTTTTCGTCGGTCCATGTCGACGGACTGCATTAGCCACTCCGATCTCCGAGGATGCATCATTCGTGTCGTGATTGTAAATTTGCTACCGAGGCGGTCCGATGATCACCATGGCTCCGCCTTGGGGACCGTTGAAATAACCCTCGAGCTGGCTGCGCGATACGATCAAGGGCCCTATTTTGGATGCCGGATCGTGAATGAGAAACTGTCCGCCGTTTCCCGCCACGACCGTGATGAAGTGCCCGCCTGTGTACACGCCACCATTTGTCATGTCACGCGCATATTGATCCGTCGTCATTCCCGAATTGTACGGGCCCGGGTTGCCTGCCATCACAATCATCTTTCCTTGTTTGAGGGCGCTGTCTACTTCACTGAAGTTGGTGGTGACATAGGCGCTGGGATCCATCCTTCGAGCGACGTTTACTACCTGGTCGGTGTCCGTGTAGATTTGCACCACTTGACCGTCTGCGGTGGTATAACTCTGCGCCCTGGTGCCGGTCATCAAAAGGCGCACATCTGAAATCAGCTGAGGCGTGTTGTTTAAGTCAACGCCATTAGGCGAAAAACCAAATCGTTTGAATACCATGGCGAGCGACGCAGGTCCGCAATCATTGCTGCCATCAAGACCATTGTTCAAGTATTGGGTCTTAAACTGAGTAAAGAAAAAGTCGAGTGTGTTGTCGTTCAGTCCAATTGGACCTCGGTAACTTGCCGCTGACGAATCCGACGTAGTCGGAAGTTGATCTTTGTATTTGTCGCTGAACGCATCTTGCCTCCACCCGGCCACTCGCGAACGCATCGTCTCTATGTATTGCGACGGGTTATTGCCGTCAGAAGAAGGCGCATATATTGGTATCGCTTCATCAACTGTGCTGACTCCGAAGCCGCCTTTTGACTCAGGTGCAAGGTACAGATCATTCATCAAGTCGAGCCAGTCTTGCAAACCATCAAGGAAACTGGGATAGCTTACGAATCCGCCTGTCTTTGGATCGCGAATGTTTCCCCAACTCTTGGTCTGCACTGCCAGTCCATCCGTACCCGCGCTCGATTCAGCAAAGAAAAATCCGAGGGCAATCGCCGGATCAATTCCCGCTTTCACGCACATGCTGTAAATCTGCTCGCCCTGCCCGGCAACAGGCGAACCCGCTTCGGCGAGAATGTCATTTATTTGCGCCGCCGAGATCGTCGGCGGTCCAGCGATGCTGAGGTCGCCAAAGTTCCCCGGTCTCTGCCAGGGAACATTTGCCGCGTCGGTTGGAAACTGCGAATAATCCTGTCCCGCCGTGCCAGGATTCCACTGTTCGGCCGGATATCCCGTAGCGCCTCCGCCGTCACCTCCATAACCAGGCGTTGAGTAGCCTCCAGAAGACGAGGCTTGATAAGGATTTGCCCCTGAAGCACTGCCACCTCCCGAATGGCCGCCACCATCCCCCGCCGAGCGACCATACGCCAGCGCACCCTGTGTCGCACCGGCACCGTGTTTAGGCATACGCTCTCCGGCGGACGCACCCTGCGCTCGTCCTCTCTCTCGAGAAGCATCGCCACCGTCGCCATTCAAAAGGCGCTTCCAATCAAAGAGATCCGGATACATATCGGCAAGCTGACGCCAGAGCCTGAGAAAATCGTCCCAGCCCTCTAACTTACGAAGCTCTCGCCAGAGTTTTTTGTTGAGCTCTCTCAGCTCATCGGCAATCTCTTTTATTCTGCGCGCCTGCTCTTGATCAAGAGCCTTGAATCTGTCGCGCTCATCTTCATCCTTCTCGTCTCTTTCTCCGCCGGGACGAAAGTCAATTTTGCGCGCCAACCTTTCTTTCGCATCATGCTTCCCGCCGCGCTTATTTGCTCCATCCTTACCTGCATCGAGGCCAGCCAGGCCAATTTCAGGCAGAGCCCTTACGTCATCGTTAATCGCACCACCGTGATTGGTATCTCGAAGAACCTTCATCCATTCACCGGCGCTTGCACCGCCAGCAAAGGGAAAGCTCTCACGAAAGAAGGCGTGATCTGAGAAATTGAATGATCCACCGCGATCAAATCGCTCGGCTCGGGCCGCATGTTTGCCCATATACAATTGATTCCTTGGTAAGTGATTTGGTCGACGGACACTACCTGAATCGTCGCCCTGTGAGTGAATAAGACCATAATGCGATTCGCCTCGCAATAGATGAAAGAACAGACTCTGCCGTGATTAGTGCCAACGGCACTGCACGAAACCACAGTATCGATCCAATTCAGAATGGAGCTCTCATCGGCCTGCACTGTCGCCGGAAGACGCGCATGATACCGCTTCCGGTTTAGAACGAAGATCGCGCCGGAATGCGGCCTCCCCCCAAGAAGCGGCTCGTTCGTCCCACTTTGGAAGGGGACTTGCGCAAGTAATCGCGGCAGGAGGCAATCAAGGAATGAATATACGGCAATTCTGTAGAAACATACCTTGAAAACACCTCCGCACTCTCGTAAGGTATACACACGGTCGGTCGCGACCGGTGAAATTGAAATCACCACATACAATACCGGCAATAAACCTCACATTGCATGACGTTCAGCTCCGAGATGAGCTAATCAAGTTTCTGGGGAGGGGTCCGGGAGCAGTGCCTCCTGCTCCCGTTAGACCTTTTGTGGGATTATCGGCGCCTCTTGGGATTGCCGCCGGGGATTGCCGCCGGGGACTGATTGAATGCCGGAATACCGGTTTCGTCTTACTTAAAGGGCACAGCTCGTTCTTTTGACACCGCTCCCTGACGCAGCTTGTATATGGCGGTATTCTCCGCGCTATGCGTTTTAAACTTTTATGTTTAAACGAAACACGACCTTAAAAACTTCAATTTCGCCGCAAAGCATCATGACTAGGGCGTTCCGCGCCAGCCGCCTCCGGTAGCTCGATCAACTTATAAGTTCAAAGGGACAGCGTTTCCGTTGCAAGGGGTAGGGCTCGTGTCCTTGTCCTTTGAGGCGCCGCATTTACCTCTGTGTAACCGCGCACCCTCACAATACTTGAATATGCAGGAAGTACTGCAGAAAGCACATTCGGCACCAGTGCATCACGCCTCACTGGCAGGCGGACGCACGCTTTGGCCATCGACGTATAGGAAACGGAGCTTTGCCATGAACAAAATCGTCATTATTGAAGAAGTTGCAGTGCTTAGAAGCTATGCATGCAGTGTTGTGAACGATCTGCTGGCACGCATGGGACCGCTCCAGATTTTGGAAGCCAAAGATGGGACCGAGGGAATCAACAAGTGTCGCAATTTCGGCGCGCAAATGGTGATCCTCGACACTTCCCTGTCTTACAGCGACGGGCTGACGATAGCTCAAGAGCTGTGGCTGATGAACAGGCGTACCAAAGTTGTGTTCTGGGTTCAATCCCATAAGGACGGCTATCTGCCCGAAATCACCAGAACCGCGCCACACGAAGCGATTTATGGATATGTATTGAAAACGGAACCCGAAGAAAAATTGAAATATGCGATTGCCTCCGTTTTCATACACAACAATCAATACACCGATCCCGTCGCCAAGCGCGTGGCAAATCGACCCATGGACAGAACGGATGCGTTGACCGACGCAGAGTTCGAGACATTGATGGATGTGGCCCTGGGACTGACCGATCGCGCCATTGCCAATCGTCGTGGGCTCACCATTCGTGGTGTGCAACACCGGCTGGCGACCTTGTCCCTGAAAATAATGAGAACAGATCACTGGAGATTGAAGCAACCACAGGATATGGAAATATTCAATCCCAGAACCCGACTGGTGCTGGAAGCGATCAGGCGCGGTTATATTCGTCCGGAACGCCTGGAGGGATGCGAAAAATCCTTTCAATCATGGCTTGAAGGCTATCTCGCCGTGCCTGCGATGGAACACATGAAGGCAATAACGATGCAACCACCCCTCATTCAAAGTCGGTAAAAACAATTGCCTGCTTCCAGGCTCGAACGCTATCTCGCCGTGCCTGCAATGGAACACATGAAGGCAATAACGAGGCAAGCACCCTTCATTCAAAGTAGGCAAATACAATTGCCTGCTTCCAGGCTCGAACGCTATCTCGCCGTGCCTGCGATGGAACACATGAAGGCAATAACGATGCAACCACCCTTCATTCAAAGTCGGCAAATACAACTGCCTGCTACCACACTACTCCTGGTGGCATGGCTACTTCCACGACAAAGTGCAGCGGGCCGCTGCTGAGGGCCGGCGATGGGCGAGTTTCCGACTTTGCCGGTGCTGGCTCGTAAGCGTCAAATGCGCACACGCAGTTGAACACATTTCTGCCGGCGGCGAAGGTTAGATTGCTGCGCCCCTGAGCCAGGATCATTTTCTGCGTCGGATCGCAATGAGAGGCGGGGCCGGTTCCGCCCTTGAACTCTCGCAATCCACGAGAAATGTCCCCCCATCGTTCGAAGGGCTCATTGGAATAGCTCGGACCATGGTCTGCGGATCGAAGTCCGGCAAAGCGCCATTGCATATTCGCCCACTTGTACACGGGGATTAAAGCAATAGGACCTGAAGAATAGCAAGCTGCATTCATGTGCATGGAGAATCCTCCGTCACTGCCAGGCAACATACTACTTCGCGTTCGTAACAAAGTAGTAACGGCCAATCAATTCAGGACGTATGCCATGCACGCGCCATTATCTGCGGCCACGTCATCTTTTCATAGCCCATTACGCCATCGATGATGCTGATGTCGCTTATATCGCTTGTGTACTGGAGAACCTTTCCCCGTTCCGTATCCTTGTCGGTAAGGTCCTGAATTTCCAGACTCTGCTTGCGGCCGAAAAGTTTGACAATACTTTTCCTTATGTCTTCCCTCTCACTCTCCGCTCCTCGCAACTTCAGCACGAGTGAGCGATCCTTATTCTGGTGCAAATGAAACTGAGCAATTGGAAATGGATAGAGCACGGTAGACACATCGATGTTGTTGACGACCTTGCCGGCCATGCTGACAAACAGCGTCGGTTTTCTTCCCTCGAAACTGGCAATTACCGGCGTGTTTCCGTGGAACTCCAGTGTTGCACGATCTCCTGTGCGGTAGCGCAGGAGCGAAAGAAAAGGATTGCGATTGCATGTGACCGTAACCTCACCGGCAACGCCCGGAGGGCACGGACGTCCCTCAGTGTCGACGATTTCCACGTAAAGGTCATGGGGAACAATAACGTACCCCTGCTCAGCTGCCACAGCCATCAATCGACATTCATTCATGGAATAGACGTCAATCACGGGACATTGAAAATGGTTTTCCAGCTCCTGGCGCCAGCCTGGCAACAAAGTCATGGAGCTCGATACCAATGCCTTGGGGCGTGTTTTCAACGGCAATTTGGTCAATTCCATGAAAGAAAGAGGGTCGCCGCTGTAAACCTCAGGGTTGAGATCATCAAGATATTTTTGACGATCATCCGGGGAATTCCACTGCCCAGGATTGAGATTTATCTTGATGGTGCCCGCCTGACCCAGCACTGAAGAAACCGTAGCATATGTATAAGTCACGCTTTGCGCACACACGACTGCTATGGAAACTTTGCCTTCCCCGCCCTCGAGCGTCACCCCACGAGTTGCCAGCGCTAACTTCAGAAGAGGAAGATATTTGCCGGACACCTCCGGATGTGACAACACTTTGAGTGGATGTCCTGTGGTACCGCTTGTGGTGTAGTAGATCAAATCATCAAGGGGCACGGAGTCGGAAACGAACGACCACGGTTCGCGGTTGAGATCCGCGCGAGAGAAAGTACCAACTTCGTGAAACGCAGCCGCACCAGCGGAATGAGTGCGATAGAAGGGCACTGTCTCGAGACAAAATTGCGTGAATTCATGGACCCACGCCGGCGGTTGACCCACCGTCCACGTAACAGGGGTTGTCCTCAATTCGATTTCGAACTGCCGTATGCGTTCGACCGCCTCGAGATTCAATCTGTCACCACACTGGTGATTGAAGCGGGGAGCATGCCGGTGCTCGCGCAAGCGGAGCAACAACTTCCTTCCCGCTTCCGAAAGAAGGGGAAATCTCTCCTCATCCGTCAAAGGGCGGTCGTCGATTTCAAAAATTGCAGTCATCTCGCTCATTCTCTCCCATAGGCGGCAGCGGCCTCTTCGGCGGCTTTGCGTGCCATTGCCTTGCGAATCTCCTCGGCTCGCGCTTCTGCCGCTCTCGCCTCTTTGACGACACGGGCGCGCTCGGCGCTGTTCAAGGACGCCAGTCGATCGTTTGCTTGCTCCTCCGTTTCCCCAGCCGGATGCAAATCAAGAAGCTTCAGGCACAATCTGGCAAATTCCTCGCGCCTGTCGGGATCGTTCACAATGTCGCGTGCAGGCACATATTCGGCAAACTCATCGAGGCCGTTGAATATCAGATCCCGGGCTCGTGCATAAATGTTGCGTGACCTGAAAGAAGAATCGTAAAGAAGCCACGCCGCAATGAGAACGACGGCAAACAAATTTCTCGTCGGCGTCATAACGGGAGATGCGAAAACCCAAGAATGGGCGACCTCCTTGCGAACGACATCCGGTGCTCCACCTAATTCAATCAACATATCAGAGACAACCGCCGCCACATTGGCATCGAAATTGCCCGAGCTGGTGGCCATGCAATCACCAGGGCACTCGGATAAGCGCCTCAACAGCATCTGCAAATCGGGTCCTTCTGTTTTCACTTGACTGATTGCACCTCATTTACACCATAATTTGCCTGGCTGAAGTCTCTGGCGAATTTGACCAGATCTTCCCAATTTTGCACGCGAAAGATCATCCAGCCCTGCTCGCTGGCTTTCAGAAAAGGCTTGTAGTCTTTCCAGTCCCGGGCGAGATTCAGCACCAGCGAGCCGCCGGCGCGGCCTTTCTTGAGCGCCGTCTCGGCGACCTGCCATCCACTGTTGCCTTTCTCGTCGCGGGAAAACATGGTGTCACATCCATCATCGGAGATGACCATTATATGGGCAGGAGGATCCGTGGCTTGGCGGCGCTCGAAAGTTTCTCTCAGTATATGAATGGGAAATGCGGTGCCACCACCAATGTATGCTGTCAAAATGCGCAATATTGCCTTTTCATCCCGAACAAAGCCGTTGGTTGTCTCAAATTGTCCGGCGCCGCTCCACAATGTCACTTTCACTCTGGAATTAGCACGCAAAGCAGACAAAGCAATAATCGCACCGGCTAAGGTCAGATAGGACACATTAACCTGCGGATGGGGCATGGAGCCTGAGCAGTCGATGTAAAGATCGAGATCGACCGCTTGCTTATCAGGCGATCCACCTTCAGTAGTGCCCCAGAAGCGCTGCACGGTCGTAACACCGGGAACAATGACCGGGCTGACAATAACGCTTTCCAACCAGTCCACGTCCTCAACCGGTGAGCCGACATCCCAGGGCTCGAGTCCCTCAGCCAGAGGCTCGCTTCCTTCTTGCCTGACGCGTTCGGGAAAGCGCACCAAATATGGCGTCGCCAGCTCCCTGTAGTAATGCACCGCAATTTCGTGATCGCTCAGCTTAAGACCGAGAGCACGCAATATTTGCCCAAATTCGAAAGGTTGCCTGCCCTGACCGCCAGAAGTATGCATGGGAGTCTCGGGAAGCTCTGACACGGGCGGCGTGAAGTCTCTGCCTTTCTTTCCTCCTTTGTTTGTTCCTTTATTTGCTCCCTTGTTTGCTGCCTTGCGGTCTTTTCCCTCGTCATCATCTTCCGCCTCCTCGCCTTCTAAATCGGCAAGACCAGAAATTCTGGGATCCTTGGACGGATGAATCGCGCCTTCCCTTTCCTTTGGATCGATTTCCGTGAGCCCGGCTGGAATATCGCATTCAGAGGCAGTGCATGCGGTATCCATGAAACCCTGGAGAAGGTTGCGCATTTCCACACCTCGATCTTTCAAAAGATACGGCAGGCACAGGGCCGCAAATCTTCCTGCTCCATCGAGCCATTCATGAGCATACGAACGGACAAGACGAGCACCCAGAAGAGCATCTCCCTCTATGACCGGCGTCGTGGAGCGAGAGATCAATTCCCCTTTGGTAAGCGCCCAGAGAATTTCATAGATGCGCATGTACAGCGTCCACATGTCATCCCTGGAGTCACCGCCGAGAGTGCGGTACACTCCAGCCATGTTCAATTCCGCGCTTCGCTGCAATCTGTCATTGATCAGAAGATCAGCATACAAATTGGCGACAAAGGGCGCCTGGTCCTCCACACTCGGCAGAGCCGCGCGCATTCTTGCGATCATGCGGGCCTGATCGGTAAGATCCGCCGGACACAACACATGATGTCCGATTTCATGGGCCAGAATTTCAACCGCGAACGCCTCGAGCTTGCTCTTTGCCACAGCATGCAAATTGACGATCACCGCGTGATCGTGAAATCTGATCATGGCGAAGCTTTCAGTGAGGCCTTCCTCTTTCGCCTCCATGTACGTCCGGCAAAATTTCGGTGGTGACAATTGCACAAACTTGCTCCAGCTGTTAAGCGCTTTCGGCCAGGCGTTCAACCACTGGATATACATGTCTTCCAGAGTCATGCCGTTCACCCGATCTTGCTGCTTGATCCGTAATTTGAACGAACAATACGGCTGCGATTGGCCAGCGCGAAGACATATATGTGATGCGAAAGCTCCACCGTCACAGCCAAAGTCTTGTCGCTGCCGGCATGCGATGTGGGATTGGCAATTTCGGGAAATCTTTTCTTGATCGGCCTTGTGGCATGCGAAACTGTGCCGTCGCCATCAAGCAAGAAGTGGCACTCGCTGTCATGGTGCTTGCTGGAGCCTCCTTCCTCCAGCTCGATTCTGTGAAAATTCGCACCGAAGATATCCGCATTCATGAGCCAGGAATCTTGTCCTGAGGAAACCACAAACTGGTCATTGACATATTTCACCCGGGGCGGATATTGAAAAAGCCCGCCGAAGCCGCGGAAATTGCCCAGCACAGCGACCAGCTCGAGATCTTCCGCCATGCCAGTTGCTTCTGCGTCAATCGGGTGCAGCCATGGATCGCTCAGCAATCGATCGCGCAAGTCAGAAGCGGAAAGCTTTGTGCCCGAGCTCTCAATTCGCAGAGCCGTGAGAGCAATTTCAGAAGGGAGATTGGTGAGTGTCTCGAGAGCACCGCTTCGATACTGCGCCATGCCGCTGCGCCAACAAGCAAGTTTTCCTGCATCGAGAAAGACATCCAGATCGTCAGTCAGCGCAGCCACGTCAACCATAATGTCTATCCATTCGGAGACCCGCGCATCGCAAATGCTCAGATTGTAAAGCGCATTGGTGATGGAAGACACAAATCGCCCTGGCGAGGAGGCGAGAATCTGAGCCGCATGAGGAAAAAGCTTTGTCCATCCGTCAACTATCGCTTTACAGCGCGAACGAGGCCCTGCCAGGTTACTTGCCACTAACTGCAGTGACACCTCGTAGAGATTTTCGACAACGGAATCCACTGATGACGGATTCGCTCTTGCTGCGGCTTCCACTATCGGTGATACCGTCGACTTGAGGTGCGCTGCGAAATCTTCCGCATCGAGCGCAGGCTTCATGTGACGTACTTCGGCAAAACGAGAATTGAACCAGGATCGTTTTGCGGCAAGAGAGCGCGCAAAAGCATCCGAAATCACTTCCTGGCTTTCAACAACTATCTTTTCCATTTCGCCCACGCGATGTAATTCGTGTATCTCTGGTGCAGGTATTTGAGCTTGAGCACATCATCATAGACGTGCCCGTACAGTTTTCGCGATTTGCTCCACTCAGAAAGAACACGCTCGATCTTGACCAGACGAGAGCGAGCTTCCCGCTCGGTAAGCCCTTCAAGCCCGAGTTGAAATTCCTTTTCCAAGTGCACCACAGGATCGTCGCGATCGAGGTTAAGGCGGTCGTATTCCGCGCAGGAAAGATCAAAGAGACGCCGCAACCAGCTTATGCGATCTATTTTGTAGACAAAGTTTCCCTCCACTTCGAAAAACGGCGACTGTATATCGGGAGTCAATTTGTCATGCAAAACAAACGGCACGATGTGACGCATATCCTCAAGAGAGACTGTCTTGTTGCCCCTGAAGTAGGCGAGCGCCTTGACATAGAGGAGAAGCGTGAGCATTGCTCTTACGGACAAGCCGTTGCGGGTTTGGGTGCCGACGTCCTTGACTTTGTCGCGCCCCGTGTCTTTCTGAGTAATGAGGTTGTATTCGAGGCCGGACAGTTTCGCGCCATCCTTCGTCTTGTATTCCATCCGCTCGCCGGCCACATCCAAAAATTCAAACTGGCTTGCGAAAAACTCCAGGCGCCTTCGCAGTTCGACAGGAAGCTCTACCTGGCGAATTTCCCTGGCCATCAGATCCATTTCTTGCTGCGAAAAAATTATCTCTGACGGCACGAGCTCTTCCGGTCTTACGTCTTCTTCAATCCGTGTGAGAAGCTCATTAAGAAAGCGACTGTTGAAATGAAGAGCACGCACCACTATATCGATGCGGTCGCGCAAGGCCTCAATCACCTGATAGGTTCCACCACCTGCGTCATCATTGGCCGTGAGATACCATGCGGCAGGCGGACATTCGTAAATCTGGTCGAAGATCTCAGCATAATTGTCAGCAAGCACGGTAAGCAATGCGGATTGTGTTCGCGTGGGGATGCGATTGTATTCGTCGATGATCTTTACCCGCATCGACAGCCACTTGCGCCAGGAGATTGAGATATCATCTGTCTTTTTGGCGCCTATGAGATCCGCAGGCAACGGATTGCCAAGCAAATCGGAGATGGTCATTTGCGGCTGCCCATGCTGTATGGCGCGCTTCACTTCCTTCAAAGAGTAGCCCGCCAGCACTCCCATGAGGATTGCGCTAGCCGTCTTTCCGCGTCCCGGCCCGCCGACCAGAAGGCATCGACCTCGAACACCAAACGTCAGCAAAGGCATAAGGACGAAGCTCGAGTAGCTCTGTCCGGAAGGCAGAGTCAGTTTGCTCTTTTGATCGCCAAAGGTGTATGTTTGGAAAGCGCCATCGTGGTACTCAATATCGTAATGTGGGCTGATAATGGCATTGTTGACGATCCAGAAATAGGCTTTTCGCAGCTTTTCATCCAATGCCTGCTTAGCAACTTCGGTTGTCTCGTCAACAGTCGTTACCGGTCCGCTGTACAGTTGCGCCACATCAAAGACGACCTTCGGTGCTTCTTGGCGCGGATTGGTGGGCGACTGTGAGACGTGTTGAAAAAGCTTTTGGAACATACCGGGGACTCTCGAGCACGTGAAGTTACAACTCGCGGGAATTTGACATCAGTCCATCACTCTGACCTTAGGGACCGTTTCAGACCGTCAATTATAACTGCCAGGAAGCTCAAGGGGCACCTTCAGATTCGCAACACCTGCTCCATTCCTATGCATTACGCGGTATTCGGAACCAGAAGGTGCTGCCTTTGCCTTCCGTGCTGTTGACTCCAATTATGCCACCATGAGCCTCAACTATGGATTTGCACAGCGCCAAGCCGAGGCCGCTGCCGCCCTTCATGCGTGAATCACTCAATTCCACCTGCTCGAAACGATCGAATATTTTCGCACAATCCTCGGCTCTAATGCCTCGACCATGATCAATTACCCTGAACTCAACATAAGTCGTGTCTTCGAAGGCGTGCACGAGTACGACTTCGGATTCAGGGGAGAACTTAACGGCGTTGGAAAGCAAATTGACGAGAACTTGCACAATTTTTTCCTCATCTGCACGTATTTCAGTTTCGGGCGCATCAGTGCGCAACTGAATGGACTTCTGCTCGGCAAGTGACTGTATGGAATAAATGGAACGCTCCACAATCGATTTGACCGAGGCGCGATCGAGAAGCAGTTCCATTTTTCCGGCATCCAGTTTTTCGATGTCCAGCAAATTGTTTATCAGGCCAATTAACCGCGCCACATCAGCTTTAGAATGGCTGGCCTTGCGCTTCATCAGCTCCGCCGAATCGTCAAGCATTCCGTCGCCAATCATCTCCAGAAAGCATTGAACGTTCGTCAGTGGTGTTCTCAAATCATGACTGACCATAGCCACGAAATCACGCTTCAATTGCTCGATTCTCTTGCGCTCCGTAATATCATGCGCTACGCAGAACAACGCCCGATCGTTGTCAGACCATCCGCCGCTCCAGAGAACCTCGACGATCGTCCCGTCTTTGCGCTTGATTCCGTTTTCGCAGGCCAGCGGCATTTTGTGCTCGATTGCTTCCTTGAGACAGGCCAGGGTGCGCTCCTTGTCAGACTCGCGAACGATGGAAAGAAGCCTTTGTCCTACGAGGTCTTCGGGATCATATCCCCAGACGGTCTTCGCCGCCGGATTGACATTGATGAAGTGTCCGTCGTCTTTTATTGAGCAAATCACATCGGTCGCATTGTCAATCATTGCTCTTTCTTTACGCTGCAACTCGGCAAGCTGCTCCGCCATCCAGTGAAAGCTCAGATCCAGATCGGTTATCTCGTCCGTTCCGGAAATGCGCGGCAGGAGCTCTCGGCGAGAAGCAAGTCGCACACTATTTTCGATCAATACTTTGAGGCGGCTTGTGATGCCGCGACTATAATACGCTGCCAAGCCAAGTGCCGCCAGAACGTTCAAAACTAGAGCCGCTCCCAGCAAAGACTTCAGCGACTGCCGAGACATGCCTTGCTGGTTGAAACTTTGTTGTTCTGTTGTTTCTGCTGCTTCCGCAAGCTCGGCCGAAAGCTCGCGAATCGTGTTGCGTTTCGCGCGCACATCAATTTCCAATTGCCGCCAGCGCTTATCAGCCACAGCCTGTGGCTCATTTCCAAATGCAGCCATGGCCCGGTCGATCAAATCTGTCGCTTCATGCGTTGCCTGACGCAAATTCGCTGCTATCTCGATTTCGCTCCTTGTGCTCAGCAGCTTTTCGAGCTCCGACTCGCAAGCAGCAAGCGCACCTTTGTTTTCCCTGTAATCGCTCGCAAAAGCGTCGCTGCCCAGAGATTTATAACCGCCGGCAGCGCGCAGAGTTTCCTCGATGTTCCGCTGAAGAGCTGTCACCACTCTCATGATCTGCTTTGCCCGCTTCTGACTGGCGGCTGCTTGCTCCGACTCATGCACTAGCAATCCGAGTCCAGCCAGTATCGCCAGCTCCAAAACAAGTGGAATAGCAACCAAGATCATTCCCTTATGCGCTATTTTGAGGCTGTGTCGCATGGTGCGGTCTTGGTTGATTGATTTAGAGGAGCGCTGTGGCCCTTTTGGGTGGCTTCAGTGGCGCTGGGGGTAAAATAAGGCTACCTCCCGCAACTATGACTTACCCACCAGGTCCTGAAACTCTTATTTCAAAATGGCAAAAGTCCTCATCGTTGAAGACGATACAGAGCTCGCAGACACCATCTCACGCTATCTCCAACTGGAGAATCACACAGTGGAGATGGTTGCCAGGGGCGGCGATGCAAGCCATTATCTCTCTGTATCCGAATACGATGTCATTGTCCTCGACCTGGGACTGCCTGATAAAGACGGCATCGACGTGTTGCGAGAGTATCGAAATAAGGGCGGAAACGGTCGTGTGCTCATATTGACCGGGCGCGGCAAGATCGAACAGAAAGAGCGGGGCTTGGATTCTGGCGCTGATGATTATCTGACTAAACCCTTTCATGTTAAGGAGCTTTGTGCGCGGGTAAGGGCCTTGCTGCGCCGAGGCGGCGACGTCTCATCCAACATATTAAAGGTAGCCGGCCTCGAGATGAACACGAGCACATTTTCACTCACCAAGTCCGGCACTGAAGTGCCCCTCACGCGGCGGGAATTCGCCCTTCTCGAATTTCTCATGCGGCATCCCGAGCAAGTCTTCAGCGCCGAGGCGATTCTTACGCGCGTCTGGCAATCGGATTCCGAGGCATCCCCCGACACGATCAAGGTTTATATCAATCGTTTGCGCAGCAAGCTCGGCGAAGATTCCCAGGCATGCATCAAGACCGTCTACGGCGTGGGATATAAATTAGAAGTGCAGCGCGACCGGAATTAGCCGACAAAATATCCCCGTCACATACTTGATGGTGCAACTCTCTGCGCATTTACGTCCTTGTAACCAGTTGCAAGCTACTATCCTCGCGTCAATGAGGCAGTGCAACGAGAAAGAAGCAGGCACGCTGAATTGAGCGCATAAAGATTTCCAATACAAGGCCCTTTATCGAGGCACGATTGCGAGGCGGCGATTTACGTCGCTGTCGAATTGGCGCCGAAGAGAACCGCAGTCGGCCGCTTTCCGGTCGCCCAAGGATAAGCTCAGGAGGTTGATTTATGGGAAAAGAATTCAACGAAGCAGTCGAAGCTCAACAAACCAGCCCGCAGCACTACCCTCAATCAGCTATGAATGAGGTTGTGGACTCATGGCAAACCTACAAGGGTCCCAAGCAAAATGAGTTTCCGTCGCCCATCGGCACAACTATGGTACTGCCGAAGGCTGAGATCAGCGATTGCGAAATCATACTGAATCCAGGCTCGTCACTTGAGATAGAGGGCGCAATCAAAATTGAATGCAAAGATCCTGATCGCAAGCCTATCGTATTCGATGGACTCAAGAAGGAATTCCCCATTCATCACATGCCTTATCCATTAGAGAAATTCGTCGATGACTTTCAGGACGCCATAAAGAAGTCTTCCCTGTCCGCGCAAGAAGAAAAGCCCTCGGGAAAACCAACGCACAGATTTCCCCCCGCTGCGGAAAAGGCTGGTCTAGCTCAACCGACCGAGAAATCCAAAAGCACTGCTGTGGGAGCCAGCACAACAGACACACAATCACAAAAACAGGAGCGAAAACAAATACAAACAAACGCCGCATAGAAAGATGAATCAAATTGATCAAGATGAGAAAGAGGGGTAATCATTGGCCCTGTTTAGGATGTGACATCGATTCTCATAATCAGCAGTGATCGCACAAACGTGTTGACAGGCGGGTCCAAGCAAGCTCACTTGTTGCCAGGACCCGCAACTCAACTGGTGTCTATGCGTGTGAATCGTTTTGTCATTGAGAACTAGTTGGAAAGATGCGGAGAATAAGTCATGTCAGATGTTGTATCAGAAAGCACCGTTCAACCTACTGCTGATGCATTGCACAACGCGGCTTCCAGTGAGGCAGCGCGCGAGGCGCTCGCATTGATGGCGGAGGCGAATCCGGCCAATGATCCGGCAATTATTCGCGATCAAGCGGTCGCTCTAATATCGGTCGGAGCGCTACCCGACACACTGTTGTCGTTCGACACCAGTGGCGACGGCATCCTGGATGGCAATGATATGGGTGCCGGTACGACCCTGGCATTTTTCAACGGCAGCGACGACTTGATAGACGCGAACGATCGCGATACAACGCTCAGGGATGCTGTCGAGAAGGGAAGCATAATGGTAGAAGGAGTGCCGGTCCAACTTACGTATGATCAAAGGATACAAGCGGCGGTCCTGGAGCAATCTCTTAACGCCATGGATGGAATCGGCGGCGACCGAAAAATTGGAGCCGGCGACTACAACGCCATCGTTTCAGGCGATCGAAAAGCGCTCATGGATGACTCTTTCTACGGTGCCGAAGCGGCAATCGTCGCATTCAATTACCCGCAAGCGATTGAAAAGGTGTTTGGAACGCCAACTGTCGAAAGAGCCCAGCTGGATTTAGCGTATGAACATCCAGAAAACTATTCCGAATTGGAATGGCGCGCAATTGAATTTCTGCACGACAACTGGGATTTCGCCGCGAGAAGCGGCGTGATCAACGGGCATGAGCAGTCACTAAGCGGATTTGAAGACAATACCACAACTCTTAGTTGGGCAGACATTCGTGGACTCGGCGATGAGTACGGCATAAATATCGATGACTCGGCGGCTCTTGGTGCCACGCAGGCAAGACAGGAAAATGTAAACGAAATGAGTAACGACTGGGAGATTGCCGCCGGTGCGCTCCCGGATTCCTCTGCCATGGCGCCCGTTGAAGAAGCCGCGCCCGTTGAAGGAACCGCGCCTGTTG
>DATNRC010000501.1:0-6210 GCA_036703705.1 Candidatus Obscuribacterales bacterium | reverse complement strand
GCCCAATGAAACATTCTGGCTCAGCGTCGCCTGGACAAAATCACCTGCTTTGGCTACCTGCGTCGAAATAGCGGTAGAGAGCGAGATTGGCATCACCAGACCTTGGGGAGCATAAGCCACTGAGCCGCGGTAATACGGAGGCGGAGCACCGTATGGCGCTCCCGAGTACGGTTGAGGAGCACCGGGAAACACAGGAGGAGGCGTTTGTGCCGGCACACCATAAGGATTGTAGCCTGGCTGAGGCTGAGGCGGATACGACCCATACGATGGCATATATGGTGGCAGCCTGTAACTGTTGGCATATCCCTGCTCGACGGGCGCCGAGCCGGCATTCGGATCAGCCTGAGCAAGGCGAGGCAGAAGAGCGGCGCTTGCTTGCCCGGCAGGCTGCGGCGATTCCCATTGCGCACCATAAGTAGTGCCCTGCGCCAGTCCCTGCTGGGGACACTGCAAAATCATCGTCGCCACCAAATACAATGGCATGTGAAGGCGAGTGAATTTTACATCGATCGATCGCATATCAAGAACTCCAACGACCAGTCTGCGCTCACAGTTTAGCGTGTCGCGGCGACGCCTGGCATCGCCCGCCCAATCGCCGCTTCGTTCCGCAGCAAGAGGACGCTTGCGGTAAACCGCACAATACCCTTCGTATTTCAAACAAAATTGCGTACCCCTCCCATTGGACGATTTTAATCTTGCCCCTAGACTTGGGCTTGCACTCGAGCTGATGTGGTTCGCACCCCTCTATGCCCCCCCAATATCTGACCCAGCCTGAAAAGTCTGATTCCGTCCTCGCTCTTTATGGCGATGCCATCGAGGAAATTCCGGAAGCCGCCGTTGAGTTGGCCAAAGAGGCCTGGAACCATAAAGCGGAAACGGCCATACATGCGGCAAAAACCATCGGCATCTCCTATCTCACCGGCACGGCGCTCGGCTATGTGCTGCCCTCAAAAGGTCCAGCCGGCTGGATTGCAGCAGGTATTTTCACGGTGCCCATGGTCGTCGGCGGCGTGAAAAAACTGATCGACGCCAAGACCGAAGCTGAGAAGGAGGGCGCCGATCGCGAGCGGATCGCTCACAATCTGGCCCGCGATGTCGTCTCGGGCGGCGCCGACCTGGCACTCAACTTTGCCGGCGGCATGGCGGGGGCACACACCGGTCATCGCCTTGCCACGGGGACCGGAAGAATCGGCAGCTTCGGGCAGTCTGCGCAGCGCCGCGTAATCGACGCCGAAAATCGCCTTTTGCTTACCATCAAAAACAGCTCGTTCGGGCAGAAAGCAGCCGAGCCGCACATAAATCCCAAGCTGCCGACCGGAAAAATTCAGACGGTGGAGAGCGAAGCAGGGCTCGGCTCTGTCGGCGTTGTCCCTGAAAAATCAGCTTTGCGTCCCGAAGATCTTTCCTGGCATAAGCGACCGATTGCCAGGGTGATGCGGCGCATCGATCAATATGAAGCCGTCAACCAGCCTTTGAGCCGGCGGCTGGGAAACACCGATGAATATACGCTCGTTGAAGGCTCGCTGCACATACACACCAAATACTCGGATGGCATGGGCACGGTAAAGGAGCTGGCCGCCAAGGCGGAAGCAGGCGGGCAGAAGGTGATTGGCTTCACGGATCACAATCACAGAGCCAGTCGCGATGGAGTAAAACCAGGCGATCCGCGCATTCCCGAACATGACGGCACGCCTAACATCGCCGATGAACCGAAATGGTACGCCGAGCAATTCGCCGAGGCCGCAGAAATCAACAAAAAGGGCAACATCGTTGTTCTTGTCGGAACTGAAATGGGCACCATCGGCAAGCCCGGAACAGGCGGCCATCATGGCGGCAAAAATCACTTCCTGATGTACGAGATGCCGCAATTTTTTGAGGCCGTCCGCCGCCCGCGCACCCTCTTCGAGACGCTGTCCAACCCGTTTCGCCGCATGCTCGGCATGAAGGAGATTCCTGAGATCAAACCGCCGGAAGTAATCAAATACAACGATGGCGACATGAAAGGAATGATCACCCACATCAAAACTAACAATTTGAAGGACACAACCGGCCAGGATCCCATCTTCACCATGGCTCATCCACGCTGGGCCCAGGACCACGCCCCTGGACTGCCCAAGGGCACAGCAGGCGGGGACTACGGGCGCTACTCTTACAAGACGAAGAGTGAATGGGTGGAAGAAACCGACCGCTATTTCAGAATGATTGAAGTGATCAAAGGTCAGGCTCTCAATCCAAAACCGGTTCCGGAAGTCGGCACACGCGATATTGATCTCCTGAGCTTCCGCGGCTATCTCAATGAAGGATTCCATGTCAGCCCGGTGGTCGGGCGCGACGCCCACTATGGCAATCCGCTGGGCAATCCGGCAGAGACGGGAATTCTCGTCAAGTCGCTGGACAAACCGGGAGTGCTGGAGGCCATGCGCCAAAGGCGCACCATGGCATCAACCAATATGGAGAAGCTGAAGGGAACGGCGATTGCCAACGACCGCTTCCAGATGGGCAGCATTCTCGATCAGGCGTCGGTGCCCAATTTGAGATTGAAGACGAGGCTGGAGTCGGAAGTGACCCCTGATGCCGAATACACATTCAAGCTGTGGGGCGACCGCAAGATAGGCGATCGCACAATGGCTGAGGTGATGCAAGAAACCACTGTCAGCGGCAAAGATCTGGTGCGTCAGGGCAAGGAGTTTTCCTTCGAGGAAGTACAACACACGCTGGGGAACAAGGGCGCCTATTTCGTGGAAGTGGTGCGCAAAGACCCACTGAGCGGACACAACGATCATATGTATCTGTCGCCGTTTTGGATCGAACCGCTGTCGGGCGGCGGCAAGCACGGCTTCTTTACGCCCTGGGTCGTCTCCACAACAACCAATTGGTTCTTGTCGCCATCCGCCCCGGCTGGCTAGACTCGGTCATTCAGATTCGTTTTCCGGTTCAGGCAACGCCACTTCGTTGCCCCCTTCGGGCAGAACGGGCTTTTTAGGACCCGCAGCCCCCGGCTCATCCGCCGGCTCATCATCGTCACTCAACTGATAGCCCATGTCGAGCGCCAATTGACGGGCGGTGTCCAGCTCCAAAAACTGATTGGTCGTGCGCATGAGTCCCTGCATGAATAATGACTTATCAATTCGCTCACGCTCACACCAAGGACATCAGCCAACTGTTTGACTGTCAAATCATGCGCGATTCGCACTCTCTTTCCGGGTGTCATAGGAGCCTCTCAGATGAGGAACAGATGCCATCATATCGTAGGGGCACATCAAGCGTGGCCAACAAGATGGAAAAAGCAGACTATGGCGTGTGGTCAGAGAACAGCGTGTGGTCAGAGAACGGCGTGTGGTCAGACGACGGCATGGGGTCAGACGACGGCAGTTGGTAAGATTATCGGCATGAACGACAAAAAAGAAATCGTCGCTGCAATTCAAGAGCTGGGCAATCGAGTGATGGTTGCGGACGTGGTCGCAAAGACGGGGCTTCCCCTGGAGGAAGTCACGGCATCCATGAATGCCATCGCCTCGGAGACTGACGCCAATCTGCAGGTCACCGCCAGTGGTGACATATTTTACTGTTTCCCAAAACACCTTCAGTATCTCTACCTGAAACGGGGCATAGCCAAAGCGCTGCAAACAGCCAGCCGGACAACGGCCGCCTTCCTCTATCTTTTGTTTCGCATTTCGTTCGGATTGACGCTGATCTTCTCGCTCATTTGCTTTTTCGGCATCGCACTCATCATCCAAACCGTCATCGCCGGATTCATGGGCGCCGGCGAAGCCGTCGCCTGCATGTGGCGCGACTTTTTCGGCCTTGTCGGTCGCCTTGCTCTGACGGACCTTGTGTACTGGGGAAGAGAAAGGAAGGGCGGACAGCAACAGGGCGCGCGCCAGGGTTTCCTTTTGAGCTGCTTTTCCTTTTTATTTGGCGAGGGCAACCCCAACCGTCATCTCGATGAAGAGCGTTGGAAGCTGCTTGCCCAGGTAGTGAGGCTTAATGAAGGCGTGGTTGTCGCCGAACAACTTGTTCCATACCTTGCCACCGAGCCCGATGATGAGAAAGCAATCTTTCAGGTCCTGGCAAAATTCAACGGAATTCCCACCGTCTCAGACAATGGAAATATCGTCTATGTCTTTCCTTCACTGAAGACGCGCAGCGAAATTGCATCATTCGCCCTCTTGCCGCCATACCTGGAAGAGAAGCCATGGCGCTTTTCCAACCTTTCCAAAGAAACGCTGAAGCCTGTCATAGCGATCGCCATCATGAACTTCATCATGAGCATTACCGGGGCGTTCCTTTTAGTGAAACCCGACAGGCAGCTCTCGACAAACTTTCTCTTTGCTTTCCTTGCTGTGTATGGAACATTGTTTGTGCTCGTTCCGCTCGTGCGTCTCTTGATCATCGACAGGCTCAACAAAGAGATTGGCGAGCGCAATCAGTTAGCGAGGAGATACGAACGTCTTCTCGGAAATCCGCCCCCCGATCTGGCACGCAAGCTGGACGACGCCGAGCAAGTGCGCCGGAGCGACTTCCAATTGTTGAGCGGTCCGGTCGTTTATACGACCGAGAAGGACTATCTGGAGCAAATTACTGATAAAGACTTTGAGGAAGAACTGAAACGAAGCGAAGGCTCCGGTTAACCACGCCGGCTCCGGGAGGAAGGCGCGGGCTGACCGCGCCGGCGCCAGGTTGAGAGCGTTCGCTGTGCACCCACGGGAGGAAGGCGCGGGCTGACCACGCCGGCGCCAGGTTGAGAGCGTTCGCTGTGCACCCACGGGAGGAAGGAGGGTCTCATTTGCACCGATGTTTCAATTGTGGACCAATCGGAAAAGACGACGACCCGGCTGTCAACAGTTAGATCGGTGCTACAGCGTGGATTAAAATCAATGCCGGGCATGAACAATCGTCGTCGCTGAAAAAGGCAGGCAGGAAGCTGATGACCCTTTTCGAGACCTGGGGACGCATGCATGTGAAGAAAGGCTCACAGGATGGCTGAAACACGAGAGATTCAACGCGTACTTTTCGTAGACACCGATCAAAATTCTCGAGCTCTCGCCAAAATGGGGCTGGAGGGGATCAAGGAGTGGAAGCTTGAGCTGGCAGGCACCGCAGCGGAAGCGCTCGTGAAAGCGGCGTATTTACAGCCGGATCTTATCGTGATGGACCTTACAGTGCCGGGCATGGATGTCGCCTCGACCATGGAGCAATTGAGAAAAAACTCGCACCTGAGTAATGTTCCTGTTATCTTCACCGGCAAAAACGCATCAGCCGGCGAGATTCAAAAGTTCAAAAAACTGGGCGCGGCAGGTTACATTGCCAAGCCCTTCGATACCATGACGTTATCTGACGATATAGAAGCTATCGTCCTGCAGTTCCGAGAACGGCGGCGATAGTCTTTTATTTCGCAAACGTTCCTTGCTGTATCTGAATGACAGATTACCGAGAGGGGCGGCGATGTCTTTCATTTCGCAAACGTTCCCTGCAATATCTGAAGACAGAAAAGGAAGGCTGGCTCCGCAAGGCGCGAACGACATCTTTTTACGCAGTCGTGAGCCTGGCGATTATTTTGTAAAGTCGCCGCAGTCCGTCACTGAATACGGTGAGCGGAATGCGTTCGTCTTTTCCGTGCATTGAGGCAAGAAGGTCGGGCTTCACTTCCACAGGTTCAAATCCATAGCAAGTAATTCCCAGGCAGCGAAACCAGTGTGAATCGGTAAACCAGGGCACCACCACCGGTTTCACAGCAACACCGGGAGCCTCTTCTTTGGCTACTGCCTGGATGGCTTTGAACAAATCAGTTTCCAGTGGCGATACTCCGGGCGTATTCCACTCGAGAACAGAAATCTCAATGGTGGGATCGTGAATAGCACGCTTTATCTCTGCTATGAACTCATCCTTGTCGACGCCGGGCAGCAATCTGCAGTCAAGTTCGGCCACAGCCTCGCCCGGAATGACGTTGGTTTTATATCCCGCCTTGAGCACCGTAATGGAAACAGTGTTGACCAGCATAGATGACAACATACGATCGCCGGCTATGCTTTTTATGTACTCCGGCGACTTCATTTCGGAAACCACGCCCGTGTAATACGTCTTCAACGGCTCGGGTCTGGTTGCGGCAATTTTCGAGAGCTCGTGCACAGCTTGCGGTGACGAAATCTGTTTTGGATAGAGCATCGCGATCCTGTTCAATGCTCGCGAAAGCTTATTGGTAGCCGAATC
>DATNRC010000500.1:0-3215 GCA_036703705.1 Candidatus Obscuribacterales bacterium | reverse complement strand
CGCAATCAGCGTGGGCTCTTTTGGCGCCGGCTCGATAACAGCACAGATCTCAACGGTCAAAATGGCGGCGAAAGCCAGCGCACAGAGCGCATCTGATAGCTTCGCTACTGGTCTTATTCCGCTTGATAACTCATGCTGCCGGGTTGTGAGTCAGCAATTAGCTCTTCGGATATGGGATTTCAAAGCTCAAAGCCTGTAAGTTGGAGACACTTTTCAATCATCTTCGTTTTGCAAACCAAAACCAGCACCAGAAATCATCACGTCCAGCCCTGGCAATAGCCATCCGCTTCGCGGATTGATCGGTGCTGAAAGTCTGTCTGGCGCTGAGTCGCAATGCGGCTCGGCTCGAGTCGCGCGTAAGGATGGTGAATATGCGCAAAATCCCGTTTGGCGACTTTCGCTCGCTGCCGGTAAGAATTATCTCTGAACTCCGGCAGACTTTCCGCTCGCTGAGCAACCGCAACTATCGCGTCTACTCAACAGGACAGCTGGTTTCCAATGCCGGCACCTGGATGCAATCGGTGGCGCTCAGTTGGCTTGTGTACAAGCTCACCGATTCGGCCGTTGCTCTGGGGCTCGTCTCCTTTGCCAGCTACGTGCCGTTGCTTCTTCTCACCTATGTGGGTGGGATTGCTGCCGACCGTTTTGATCGGCGGAAGATTCTCATGTGGACGCAAGGTTTAGCCGGTGCTCAGGCGCTGGTTCTTGCCTTGCTCACCGCGACAGGAACACTCTCCGTTGCCCTTGTGATTGCGCTTGCGCTCTTTCTTGGTTGTGTAACCGCCATCGGGCTTCCAGCGCGACAGGCCTTTCTGGCGGATTTGATCGACGAGAAGGAGATGGTGAATGCAGTCGGCGTCAATTCTGCAATCTTCAACACTTCGCGACTGAGCGGACCCCTGCTTGCCGGCGTGGTGATCGGTGCCTTTGGCGAGGCAACGTGCTTTGCTCTCAATGCCGTGGGTTTTCTCTTCTCGCTCTTCATGCTGGCCAGGGTACGAATCGCTGGTTCGGGAAAAGCTAAGGAGAAGGAGACGGATGAGGTTGCTTCCGAGCGCAATCTGCACATTCGCACGGCGCTCAAAAATCCGACCGTGCGCGGAATTCTGGCACTGGCTGGGATTACGAGCATGTTCGGTTTCATGTACGGTGTGCTCTTGCCCGTCATTGTCGGTCAGCTTCTCAAAGGCGAGGCAGGACAATTGGGCTTGCTCGCCGCGGCCGGAGGCATCGGTGCCCTGTTCGGCTCGCTCGGTCTTGCCAGCCGCGGGAAAACAGAACTTCTGGCAAAGGGCATCGGATTCGGTTGCTTGGGGCTGGCAGTGGCGGTGACTGTGATTGCCTTTTCTCACTCAGTCCTTATCTCTTTCGCTGCTGCAGCAGGCGCTGGTTTTTGCGTGAGCATCCAGTTCAGTGGCGGCAATTCGCTGTTGCAGACTATCGTGCCGCCTGAGGTCAGAGGGCGCATGATGGGCATCTTCTCCACCTTCCAGTTGGGTTTCACACCCTTTGGTGCATTGCTTGCCGGCTGGATGGCTCAGCACCTCGGACTGACTCCGGCACTGCTGGTATCTGCCACCGTATGCGGTGTAGCGGCAGCGCTTTACTTGCTTCGTCGTCCGAAAGTAACGACGGACTGAGCATAAACAATCAGGAGACAAAAATGAAAACATCTGCGGAACGGCGTCTTCTCCTGATTGGAGGCAGCGCCGAAAGCACCGTTCTCGACTTCGTGAAACTGGCGGGAGGAATCACGGCCAGCGTCGTGATTCTTCCCCATGCAAGCGGCGTTCCGCAAGAAGCCGCGGAAGAGATCAGCAAGGCCCTCAAGACCATTGGTGTGCGACGCATCCGCGTCGTCATGCCGGGAAAAGCTCTTCGCCTCGGCAGGAGCGTTCACGCAGTATGGATGACCGGCGGCGACCAGGCGAGGCTCGTCGAGCTTCTTGGTGCGGGCGGCATTAAGCAACTCGCTGCCTTTGCTGAGGCGGGAGGGCTTGTTGCCGGTACTTCGGCTGGAGCTGCCGCCGTCGGCTTCGACATCATCACCGGTGGCATGAGCGATGGCGTCATGAAGAGCGGTTCTCTCACGATGGGAGCCGGACTGGCCCTTCTTCCCGCGGTCGTCACCGACACGCACTTCACGCAGCGCGGTCGCTTCCCGCGCCTTTTCGTCGCCATGTCCGAGCTCGAAAAGAGAGACGGCAAGGCGCCGGTAGGCATCGGGCTGGACGAAGACACCGCAGCCTACATCGTTTTCTCAGACGGCAGGTGGGTGGCACGAATTTTGGGCAGAGGCAGTGTGTGGTTTTACACTGCCACCTCCAATTTCGCCTCCAACGTGCGCGGTTTGAAGGACGGCGGGATGATAAGCGTTCGCGGCGTCGACACTGCGGCGCTCGTTGCCGGCGATGAGTTCGAGCTCAACATCGGAGTTTGAGGCGGAAAACGCTGAAGGGGGCCGGTCTTCGTGGAAGATGGGTCCCCGACTGCGTTTTCTTCCTTTTTGTCGACGACAAAATGTAGTATGCAGTTGGCTATATTAGAGTATATAGTGCAAAAAGCGAGAAAGCGAGGATGTGAGGAAGCGGGACAGCAGAAAAACTGGGATAAAAGCGAAGGTATGGGACAAGGGACAAGGAAAGGGCGCTGGGACCGAGGACGAACATTCGATTGAATCGCAATGTTCCTCCTCGATCCCCCGGGGTCGGCTCGGAGAGTTAGTCAGTCCCGAACCAATACCTGCTCATGCGCCGCACGAAATCGTGAGTGATGGTTCCGTCATCGGGAATCACCGAATCGATGCCGCAGCACGGACATACGGCGGTCAGACCGTCGTCGGTGAATGCTCTCACCCGTGAGAATTGGAAGCTGGACAGGCAGAAGAAGCAGGCACAAAGCCCTGCTTCTGAAAGCACAGCGCGATTTTGACAAGACAGATCGTGAGCGGCGATGAGGTCTGCCACGTTGTCTTCTCTATCCGCGGTAATATGCTTTGCTGTCTCAGGCATCTTTCCTCCCGACGTTTAAGCAACTTGAAACGTGCTCCCTTGAGCGCGCTAGAACGTGACGAGGAGGGAAACGATCAGCAGGTTGGTCAGGTGGTGGACGTACTGGTCTAAGCCGAGCGACAACCAGAAGTACCTGTCATGGCGCTTCTGCTCGTCAGTGGCCGTGGCGAACTCGGACGGGCAAAGGCTCTTGAACCGGCCAAG
>DATNRC010000499.1:0-14745 GCA_036703705.1 Candidatus Obscuribacterales bacterium | reverse complement strand
GGGTTCTATCAAGCGTTCTTATGAATCGTCCCCACCTTCCAAGCAGCAAGCCCAATGATTCTGTGCCGCAGGCAGACCAGAGCATGTGCCAGCGCATCGACATAACGGGTTTGCATTTCGAAAAAACAGGCGCGGAAAGCTTGGCAGTTGCCAGCGAGACGACGAGATTCCAGCGCCCCCTTAACAGCGCAGCCGCTGACACCAATCTGTGGCAGAACAACAAGCGGATTTTCGATCCATTCAAAACAATCCTTCTCGGCGTCAAACGGCTCACTAATCCCTCCGGCAAAGCTCCCTTCACAGCATGCTCGAAGGAAAAAGATCGCGAGCAGCGACAGTATGTACCCGATCCTCAGAGTCTGGTCGTGAGATTTTCCTGGATCGACAGGCCGACTCGAGATCTCGAGGCTTGATCGCCTGCCGCGGCATTGCACCACTCCTGGTGCCGATCGCATATCCAATTGACTACAAGCCAAACTCTAACTTGACAGAGTCGAGAATTGTTTGCATCCTCTTAATAGGAGAGCAAATTGGAGGTAGGTACCATCGAATCTGAAGATACTTTCGACTTGCTGGAGTTTCAGCAGAGAGCGCGTGAGCTCTGCTGTCCGAAGAAGCTTTTTTCGCTCTGGGAAGATGTATGTCGGCGGTATGACAGGCGGGAAATCGGCGAATACGAGCTTGAAGAAATGAAAGAGGTCATTTGGCCGAGCCTTAAAGCTCTAGCTACCATCCGTAATTCAGTCAACGACACCGCCAACGATGCTGAAGAGCCAGAACGCAAAAGAGCGTGAGGACGCCTTTGCTCCAGCTCCCCCGATGTTGTCACTTTTAGCGATTGCTTGAAGGTGAGCAAATTCCGGACGACAAGGTAGTCATCCGCAAAAGAGCTTCCACTGCCCCGCTGTCACGGGCATAACCGACAGTCTCGACATCCTGACCAAAAGAAAATCTTGAAGAGCGGCGTTTGCTTTTACCTCGGCGAGCGTCACTGGTTTTTTCAGCCGCTCTTTAGGTTTGACATCAACTACTGCAAGCTTGGGATCGTTGAGCTTGGGATCGACGTACGGATCGGACGTCACCTCGGCTATTCCGACGGCAGCTTTTTCATCGCCGGTATGGTAGATCAGAGCCAGGTCGCCTTTTTTCATTTCACGCAAATACTTGAGCGCCAAATTGTTGGTAACACCGTCCCAGACTGTTTTCTTGTCCCTCTCGAGGTCGGCGAAGCTGTAGCAGTCAGGCTCTGTCTTCAGTAACCAGTACGCCATAAGATGCTCCTCTTGCTAGTTCCGGCTAAAAACTAATCAGCATTCAGTAATTTAAAGATGCTCCGGATTATACAAATCCATCAAAATGGCAACATGAAGGGGTTATGCACAAAAGGGAAACATTGAATTCACCGCGCTTCCGAAATAGCAGCATGAATGTGGTCAGAGCCCGCCGCGGCATCGTTTCCGCTCTCACTCTGATGTTGGGGCTTACGGTGAATTGCGCGATGGCATCTGACTGGGTTGAAGACGATGTGGTGGATTTTCAGAGCCCGCGGCAGGCAGTGCCGGACGCCTGGAACAGGCAAAGTCATCAGCGCCCTCCGGTTGTTGATGGCGACGATGTGGGCAGCGGTGAAGACTCGACCTCCATGCCGGTGCATGCCGTCGAGGATCACGGCCGAGGTGGCCAGTCTTACGAGCGCAAAGGGTCACGCCTGGAAGGCAATGTGGCGCGCTTCGGCGCCGGAAAGACTGCCGCCGAGCATACCGCCCCGCCAACAAGGCTGCCCATACCGGCCACCGTCGCTGTTCAGCCAAAAGCATTTCGCCTGTGGCTCGAAAAAACACACCCCAATGCATCCTCCGTTCTGCAATCGCTGGGAAAAGAAGCGATAGTGGAAGTGCGGGGCAGATGGGATGACTCCGGACATGCTCTTCATTCGTTCGGATTCCCTTACTCGCGCATGAGCACCGCCAAGCTGCCCTCGGCTGATTTGAGCAAAACACGAATTCTCATCGTCGATTGCGCGGGCGAAATCCCCAGGGAGGCAGTGCCCGTGGTAAGCGATTTTGTGGAGAAAGGGGGATATCTTCTCACCACGGATTGGGCCCTTGAAGGATGCTTGCAGCAAGCCTTTCCGGAGTTCGCGGAATGGGACGGCGGTTATACCGACTCCCGCGTCATTGAAGCTAATGTGCGCGATAAAGACGACTCCTTGACTGTCGGTGTCGTGCCAAGAGCGCACTGGAAGCTGGACAAAAAGAGCCAAACTGTGCGCATTCGCAATCACAACAAAGTGAAGGTGCTGGTCGATAGTGCCCAGCTTTCCGCCTACGACGGCACATCAATGGGCCCGCTTGCCATTACTTTCGCCTACGGAAGGGGGCGTGTTCTTCATCTGGTCGGGCATTTTGACAACAACACTGACAGAGCATTCAACAATTTGTTGCCCGACATCGCGCCCAAAATCGGCATCAGCCTGCGGCAGGCAATCGCAGGCAATTTTGTCGCCGAAGCCATTGGCGCCAATAAGACGATCGCCGAACAAAACGCTCCCTCGGCGAGCATTCCTTGATTGGTCGCTCCTACCGTCTCGCGGAACTCGCTTCCCACTCATTGCAGAGCACCTCGAGCCGTTCGCCATCATTCCGCCTGCTGCCGGCTGATCGTCATTTGCCGGAGTCATTCAACGACCAATCATATGGTTGATAAACAACTTTGTATTGCTTGAAGGCAGCGTCCTCGCCAAATCGCTTTCTTACTTCCGGACCTGAGTTGGCAACGATGTACCGGAGAACGATTTCATCGTCGCTCGGAGGAGGGAATGACACCTTGCCCATTCCGACGGCACTGGCAAAGTCGAGTGGAAACCAGCTAAACAACTTGGATACATTCACAACTTTGCGTTCGAAATCGAAGCGAACATTCCTGGGATCTTCGATAAACCGATGCACATCTTCAGCAAGAAATGCCTCGACATTAGCGCCGGTATAAGCTTGTTTTCTCAGATGCGCGCAGCCTTTGGCGGCGCAAACGACGGCAAAATGCGTGCGCGGATCGCGCAATTGGCTGCGCAATATGCCGTGCTCGATCTCGTAGAGATTGACTTTGCGACCGCCTATCGTTATGTAAAAGGCTTCCCAAACGTCGGGAATTTGCCGCAAGCTGTCGGACGGATAGTATGGAGAAGTGCCTTTGATAGGGTAATGGTCGAGGACCAGTTTGACTGTGAATGCATTGTAGGCATTAATCCAGAGCGCCTTCTTGTCCTTCGCCTTCAAGCGCTCATAGTCTTTCGCCTGCAAAGACGACAGCGTATCGACGTACCGATCGAGCCTCTTTCTCTCCTGCTTCCAGCTTTTGTAAGCGACCAGCTCGCCATCAACATACTTAGCCAGATCATCAGTAAAGAGTTTGTGGCTTTTGTCGAAACTGACAGCGCAAGCAGATCCCGACGCGGAGATCAGTAAGCTCAGAGTTGCCGCGAAAGCCAAAAGCGGTTTCATTTGGAAATGCGCTCGAGCAAAACGGAAATTTGATCGGGTTTGTATGCCGGCGACGAGCATCTGTTGCCGGAGCAGACAAAAGCGGCAGGTTTGCCAAGGTCGGGGAAGTCTACATCCAGATTGGGCAAATTCCCCTCTTTGCGGTCCAGCCAGTCAATGCGTCGATATACTCTCGGCGCGCGAATTGCTGCCATGAAGAGGTCTTTTGCCCCGGCATCGCCCTTGGAGCCCACGACCGTGATATGCGATGGCGCATGTGAGAGCTCGTAATCGGCAAGCAAGGTGCCGGCGACAAGAATTCTCCTTTTGCGTGCTATCTCAGGCGTTGCCAGATAGCGCATGGCGTGCTTGGACATCTTTTGAAATTGACTGTCTCCCGTGTAATGGTAGAGCAGATTGGTGAATCGAGCTAAAACCTGATTTTCCTCCATGAGCGGATCGGGCTCCGGCAGCACATTAGCCCGCGCCTTCGAGGTGAGAAATCCTGCTGTCGGCTTTCCCTCGCTGTTAGTCGCAAAGTTCTTGTCTATATACCGTGCTGCAGACTCGGCGCGCTTCAGCCAATGGCGGTCGGCAGTTGCCTGATAGAGGGAAAGAAAAGCACGTCCCATAGCAAGCGTATCACCGAGGAAGGGACCGCCCTTGTCCACGGCATCATGCTTGAAGCCGCCATCTTCGAGCGAGCGGTTGGCAATAATCCAATCAGCGGCCTTAACAGCTTCGCTGAGATACTTCTCCTTACCTGAAGCCATATAGAGATAGGCAAACGAATTGATTGCCCAGCCGTTTTCCCGTGCGTAAATGTGTTTGTCGACGCGAGGAATCCCCTGAGCTCTTCGCTTCT
Source organism: Candidatus Obscuribacterales bacterium (assembly GCA_036703705.1). GTDB lineage: Bacteria > Cyanobacteriota > Vampirovibrionia > Obscuribacterales > Obscuribacteraceae > DATNRC01. Next base: position 10,401 of record DATNRC010000499.1, on the reverse strand, counting down.
CATCAGAAAGGGCGAAATACTCTTGAGAGTGCTCTCCAGGCTTCAAGTCAGCATCTTGACTGGTATAAAACGCCCCTTCAGGGCTCATCAAGAAATTCTCGAGATATGAGGCAATTTTCTCCGCTGCCTTCAAATAGAGAGGATCATTCAAAACCATGTACGCAAGGGCATATATGCGCAAGCATTCAGACTGGGTATGCATGATCTTCTCGAAGTGCGGGTGCTCCCAGTCACCGTATGTGGAGTACTGATAGACGCCGCCCCACACCGGATCAATCAAGCGCTGATGCGCGGAGAGGGTTTGCGTGACGCGCTCTTGTGCGCCGGCGTCACCTTCCTTAAGCCGGAGCAGCGAATATTCCAGGCTATCTTCGTCGAGAAACTTATGCTGGGTCAACCAGCCACCCTTTTCTGAATCGTAGCCCTCCACGTGTTTGTCACCCAATTCTTTGCGCAGTGACTCGGGGAGAGCATCGTGATCGGTGAATTGGATCTTCGCCGTGGTCTCTTCGACAATGGGATTGGCGATCAATCGCTTAAGCAGCTTGGACATGTCGGGCGCCGCGATGTAACCGGAGCGCTTGACCAGCTCTTGGCCCTCGGAATTGAAGATAATCGTTGCCGGCCAGCCATATTCTTCGTATTTGTTCGACAAATCGGGACGCGAATCCTGGTCGACTTTGACAGCGATGAATCTCTCGTTGAGAAGCTTCGCTACCCCGGGGTTGCTGTACGTCTTGTGATCCATCACGTGACACCAGTGGCACCAGACCGCTTCCAAATCCAAAAGCACGAGCTTGTTTTCACGCTTGGCTCGCCGGAATATGTCATCGCTCCAGCTTTGCCAGTTGATCGCCGAGCCATGACCATCCTTGGCTCGTGTCATAGTGCCGGCTTTCCGCCCGGCAAAGGCTTCTTTTTTGCCCTGGGCGGCTTCTTTCTTGTCCTGGGCGGCTTCTTTCTTGTCCTGGGCGGTGGCGCTCTGCGCGAGGACAAATGCTGCTGCAGTAAAGGCGAGTGCCGACGCAATGGTGGTTCGCAAAAGTGGCCGTTCAAAGACAGGCCTTCCATGTCTCGATGCCGACAAACTGTTGGTAAACATTCTTCCTCCGGAGGGCGCACAACAAGAGCTGATAGGCGTTGAATGATAGCACTTCGGGCTCTCCGACTCAGGAAGGCTGAACGGTTTTGAAAGTGACATAGGATTTCTGCTTTTTTATGTCACTTTCGACACAATTGGCCGCATATACGTGACATCGCGTGCAAATCTATGTCAGGTATATCAGCGCAAGACCAGCGGCGATGGCATGGCCTCATTCACAAGAGAGAAACAGAAGGTATGAGAAATTCGGTCGTGTCTCTGCTTGATAGTCCCGTCCCGCCTGTCACTACTACGGCATGACATAACCGGAAACCGTCTTGCCTGGATACTTTCTCTCATCGAACTTTCTTGCGCCACCGTCCCTGGAGCACGTGCCAGATCCATTCCAACGACGGAAAACCAGCTAGCCTTCAGATGCGCATTATGAATGACGTCAGAGCAAACCATGGCGCATAGGTCGGTCGAATCAGGTGAAATGTAAGAACGACAATCATTTGCAGATTTGCCACTCTCCCACTGGCGCAACCACTCTTGTTGACGTCGCAAGTCAAATCTCTCAGCCCGTGGGAACCTAAATGGCAAAGCCACCATTAAAGATATCAGCCTAGCAAAATCCCGATTGTCCGAAAGCATCACCCACAGCAGGCACCATAGACCCTGCTCAGCAGGCGTTTCAGTTCTTTCGACAGTCATAGATCACGCCATTGCCGCCCCACAACAGCTTTTTCAAAAGCATCGCTTCTTGACATCAAGCCTTAATTACTACTAAACTTGTAAGTAAGCATGCAAATCAGCCTATACGAGGAGTCTCAAGGGCTTTGCGGATTTGATGCTTAGGTGAAAAACTATGAAAAACTTGGAGCTCATTGCATTTATCCTTCTGCTCATCGGCGGAATCAACTGGGGTTTAGTAGGCGCGTTCAATTACAACCTTGTCACGTCTCTTCTCGGTGATGGCTCCACTATGTGCAGAGTGGTCTACGGATTGGTTGGACTGGGAGCGCTATACGAAGCGTTCAAGTTCATGAAGAGCAAGTCCAGCTCGGCGTGATCGCTCTCCCATTGCCGTTGAACCAAGCAAAGGAACGTTGATCAGTCAATTTACCTGACAATAAGCATGACGCGGTTGACGCCGCTCAGTGCGCTCATTTCGTGATCTGTCACGAACACTGAGATTTGCCGTTGCCTGCATGCCTGATCTGTCTGCCTGAACGAATCACTCCGTGAGACGGTTGTGATGTGTTCGGGCGCAATCATTTGGATGGGGCTCCACCCGACCGACGAAAAGCAGCTCGGCGCGAAAGATCTAATGTTCGACAATTTCAGCAGCAACAAATTTGCAACAAACTGAACCTAATCTAGAAGTTGCAAAGAGACCGGTCATTTCTCTCCTCTGACCGGAGTCTGGGAAGAAAACGCAGGGCGGAGTTGGAATCGGTGAGCCAACCCCGCTCCTTCGCTTTTTGTGGTTTCGCTATGGTTTCGTTCCGCGCCCGAATTTCTTGCTGATAGCGATAACCAATCACTTTTAGTGCGGTGATAGGCGAAATGGACTCACAACTGACGACTTTTGCTGTGCGAAACGAGATTTTTCTCGAAAATCCATATTGAATACGAATCAGCGCGTTCGGGTGCCAGTCTGTGCGTAGCAATCAAGTTAGCAAACGGGACTGATGTGGCGTCCTCAATTGGTTGGTCATATGAGCTCACTTCCTGGGCTGAAATTTGTATCCGACTCCGTGCACATTCGCTATCACAGATGGCTCCCCGGGAGCATCGATTTTTTTGCGGAGACGCTTCACATACGTGCGAATGCTGTCGGGCGAGGCGGATGAATCCGAAGGCCAGATATTGTCGAGCAGGCATTCCGGACTGAAAACCTGATCCGGGTGCAGCATAAAAAATCTCAGCAGGGCAAATTCTTTCGGCAAAAGGTGGACTTCCTGTCCGCAGCGGAACACCTTATGGGTCTTCGTTTCCAAAGTGATGTCACCTGCTTTCATATCATAAGCTTGAAATTCGGCCGGTCTTCTTAACAACGCACGAATGCGCGCGCACAGCTCTTTGAGTTCGAACGGCTTGCGCAAATAATCGTCGCATCCTGAATCCAGACCCACCTCCACATCATCGACATGCGTCAAGGTTGTGAGCATTAGAGAGGGGCACTTGCCGCCGCTTTCGCGGTAAGACTTGCAAACCTCGAGACCGCTCTTCCCTGGCAACATCCAATCAAAGATTACGAGATCGAAAGAACGCGCTTTAAGATGATCGAGCGCTTCTTCCCCGGTGGCGCACGTTGTCACTTCGTATCCTTCGCGATGGAGCCAGGCGGAGATAAGTGACGCCATTTCTTCGCTGTCTTCCACCAACAATATGTGCGCCTGGCGCGTCCCGGCAATTCTATATGTACGGGCTGCCATCAATGAATTCTGTGTCGGATACGCTCTCATCACTAACTTCCTCGCTGCGCCGCTTCATTGCGTGCCTCAATATGCCAGATGTTCGTGGAACAGTCGTGTCACAGTTGTGGATTTTGCGTGGAATCGACAAGAATTTGCTTGGCCGGATGGACAGTCACTTGCCGGTGGTCGGATTCATATCCAATCGCAGCATCAGCACTTCCTGATAAGCTTTAAACGCCATGTCGTGCAATCCGAACTCATGCCACAGCTTGACCAGTTTGAGAATCCATTGCGCGTGCTGCTGAGGATCGAGGTCCTTGCATCGCTTGCCCGCCTCTAGCGCACGTTCGTACCAGAGTTCTGCCAGCGAGAGTTTTTTCTGGATCAAATGTAAATGCGCTACTTTATAGAGTATTCTGCAGACATTCGGATTGTCTTCTTTGCCCTCCCGCATGTACAGCTCGAGAGTCCTCTTGTACTGCCGCTCAGACTTTATGTAACGCTTCTGCTGACAAAAGATCTCAGCCAGATTTTCCAGGACGGGAGCGAGCGGAATGGGTTCTTTTCTTAGCTTCGGACCCTCTTTAATTGCTGCTCGCAACATGCTTTCGGCAATGTCATATTGGCCGTGGCGATAAGCTTTCTCACCGAGCTCGATATATGTTTTCCAGATTGCGTTCGTATCCATATTTACCTCAGACCGCGCGCACCGTGTTCTTGGGGCTGCGAAGAAGCGCTCCCACTCTCAGTCTTTCTGATTGCACAAATTGAATGCAAGCAGTCTAAAAGCGCTACGTGTAAAATCTGTGGCAGTCTTTCGCGACAACCGTGGGCTCTGGCAGATTGCCGTTAACATGTACAAGCTGAGGAGGTTGTCGCAAGTCACTCTTCAGCCTGGCGCGAGCACGCGAATCTGCAAATCTGAAATTCACGCCGCATCGCATTTGGTGCCACATACATTGGAGCAATCAGAGAAAGATCGGAGTGCCTGATGCCGGCTCGGGATTGTGTCATTTGCGCGAAGCAGGAGATATCGTTTAATGGCGATTTTGTCGTTTGCGTAAGAAGCAAGATATCGTTTGTTCGCAATTCTGTCGTTTGCACAAAGCAGGAGATATCGCTTAATAGCGATTTTGTCATTTGCCACAGCGAGATATCGATTGTTCGCAATTCTGTGGTTTGCAATAAGCAGCGAGATATCGTTTAATAGCCATTTTGTCGTTTGCCGTAAGCAACAAGTTATCGCTTAATCCAGGATGGATAGCGCAGCACTCACCCGAGAGTCAGGCAGCAGTTGCGCGAGGACTGCACAATGCGCGCAGATTAGAGAAGGATCGCTGCACCCCTGTAATCACGGACGAGTCGTTCTTGCTTCTCATCAACCGGATACGTCCAGCGTTGGAATTTGAGTAAGGAGCAGCGGAAAGCCTTAGCGAAAGGGAAAGTCGGAGCGCTCGCCGTCTTGCATTGACATGCTCGATCAAATTCTGCCAGGGTGAAGTCATTCTCAATATCGGCTCTAGCGCCCTGGAGGCCTCCTTCACGTCAATATGCTCTTCCCACCCAAGCGACCTTCGTTGAACAACGATCTTTCCGATCGTCCGGAAGCATATGGTCATGTGAAGTTGGAGCCGGAGATGATCCGCCAATTGGGCGCCTGGTGCTCTCACCAGGCTAGTCGACTGTCTTGAAAGCAGTCGTACAAAGGAGACTGATATGAAACACAATGTTCTGAAGCGGCTCGAAGTTTCGGCTATCGTTCCGCATCTTCCAGCCGCAGGTCGGGCAGCGGCCTGGCTCGTCCTCTACGCCAGCCTCGTTGCTGTGTGGTTGACCGGTTACACGACTGCCCAGATTTCGCTGGGCAAAGAAGGAGAATCCATTATTCCCTTCCTCGTCGGGTCGTTTGCTGTGATGGTTGTTGTCCTGTGGCTCGTCGCCCGGGACAATCTCATTGCGCACAAGGAAAACCACACCTCTCTCGTCGCAGCAATCGCTTCCGTCATCGGCCTTTCCTTGTTGGCCGGCTCGGCTATGGTCGAGTACGAATTTCAGCTCACCGTCCTCAGCACCATCATAGGTGGTGCATTGGGCGGCGTGGTGCTTGTCTTCGGCCCGGCCCTCATCAAGCATGCCGACGCCAACAAGGGGCATCGTTCCCATCACATCGGCATCCAGATAACTCAGGTTTTGATGTTTGGCGCATACTATCTCGGTGCGCCAATCACTGCCGTTCTCTACTGGTTTCTCACCTTTCAGGGTGCAGCAAGAGTCATCTACGGCACTTCGGAGATCGCTTCTCCCGGCTGGCATAACATCCTTGCCGCCCTTGTCGCAACCTACTCGTTGGCATTGCTCTATGGCCACGGACACGATCTCGTGTACGGGCGGATGCGCTCTTTGCTCACCGGGCCCATCCACGAACACATCACCAGACTCCTGGGCGCGCTGATTGCCAACATCCTCCTTGCATTGGGAGTCGTTCAGAGCATTGCGCCCCAAACCACAGATTTAGCCGCTCTGCCGAGAGAGACCGTGATCGCGTTTCTTTGTGTTTTTGCCTTCCTGTCGGGTGGCATGCTGCTGATGGCAGAGTTACTCGTCCGTGTTCGTAACGATGCTGAGAACTGGGTGCGGCAACTCGTGTCCTTGCCGACACAGGAAAATTCCGGAGAAGAACGCCCATACGAGGCACGCCCCAACGTCGCAAATGGTGGCAACGGCGAGTCTGAGGAGCGGTCCACCGGGAAGTCTGACCAACGGCGTGACGGTAATCGCGAGCAACAGCCCGGCAGCAAGCCCGGCGAGCGACATGACGGCAATCGCGAGCAACAGCCCGGCGGCAAGCCCGGCGAGCGACATGACGGCAATCGTGATCCTCAGTCCGGTGCCAAAGGAAGCGGTAAATAAATCCGCGAAGCAGAAGCAGGGAGCGACAACTTGCTCACCCTGCTTCACTTTCGACCTGACCTATTCATGCATGTAGTAAAGAGATGGAGATGTAGATCAGCCCAATCTGGATGTCGGATTGGCCGCCATTTCATATGCTCTGCGGCTGCCGCCCGGCTCAGGAACGACGATTTTTGCCGTGAGCAGAACGGCCGGTTGGATCGCCCATGCAATCGAGCAGCGCGAGTACGGCGGCGTCATCCGACCACGCGCCCGCTACATCGGTAAATCTTGATCGCACGCCTGTTCGATTTGAAATTAAGTCATTTCATGTCTGCTGTTTGAGCGAGCTGACGCTAGTCAGTTCAGCGCCCCACGCCGCTTGCACCCCCGCTTCTCGGCGCATAGGTGGGCTGCGTCAGCTGTAGATCGCGCCGCGCCCAATTGTGGCTCGGCTCCCCGCCACGGAGCCAAAATCCGGTTGCAGCCGCGACCCGGGTGTTGAATGCGTCATGCGAACCCTGTTAGGATACCGAGCGAAAACGCATCCCATTCAACAAGGAAACACAACCGAGTTTCAATCAGTCATTCAATACATTGCTGGAGTAACAACCGGCTAATTACGGTGATCTTCCAGTAATGGAGTAAAGCATCTGGAGGAGGCACGTATGAAGTATCTGGTGATGGCGGGAAGTCGCTCATTTACCGTTGAAGCGCGATCGGGAACGGACGCTCTCATTGACGTCAAAGGCATGATTCAATCCAGCTCCGATAATGCGACGATCGGTGAGAGCCTGAGAAAATCCCTTGCTGACGGCAATCTCAACTTTCTTGTCATTCGCCTGACTGAAAGGGGAGAACGCGAGGCTCTTGTGTGCGGAGAGCTCAAGGGAGAAACGCAAACGCCAGTGTCGGATGCGCTCGTCGAAGCATTCAATGCGCGCATTCCCAATTGCTTCTTCGCTCCGGACGGAACGATTTTGTCTGAGCGCAATGTCCCGGACGCATGTCCATATTTTGCGTTCATCAATTCGCTTGCCCTCTGAGAGAGCCGAGGATGAATCTTGTCTGAGCGCAATGTCACAGACGCATGTCCGTACTTTCCGTTCATCAATTCGCTTGCCATTTGAGCAGAGGCGAGGATGAAATTCCACAAAAATGCCACGTGATTGATCTATTCTTCCCTCAATCACCGTGAGGAAGATATAACTGTGGCTATGTCAATTTCTCAAGCAGCCGTATACCTTGCTCCCGCTCAGAGTCCCGCCTGCTCTCATGCGCTCGACCGGCGAGAGACTTGCATATGGAGCGATGCTCCTATCGGCCTCGAGTGCGTCTTGACTGCCGACCTGCCCGGAGCCGAAATCGTTAACGTTTCCGCGCACGGACGAATCGCTCACAAAATCGACGGCACGCAAATTTTCGAATACGCAAACGGCGAAAAGGTAGTCCTGCTCTCGGGCGGAACAAGGATCGAATCATACGCCTCAGGCGATACCCTGACAATTTTGCCGGATGGAACGGAGATACTGCACTTCGCTGATGGCGACAGACGCACATACGCGGTCGACGGCACGGTGATTGAAGACTTCGCCAACGGCGACCGCTTGTCACGCTATGCAGATGGATCCGAAGTCTTCGAATATGTCACAGGCGAGACCGTTCGCTGGCGCGCAGACGGCACTCGGGAGCACGTGGACGCAGAAGGCAACACAATATTGTTCCGAACCGACAGCAAGATCTGCAGAATCAATGCTATGGGTGTGGTGTCAACTTTCGATCAAGATGGTTCCACCGCCGAATATCCAGACGGCAGCTTTCTCTCATGGAACAGCGATGGCGAATTAATTGAGGAATACATCAACGTCGCCAAGTATGTGACGATCCTGGAAGCCTGACGATCTGAAGAGCAAACGGCGCTTGGCGCCGCGCCTTTGCCTTGGCGCCAAGCTTTCGCCTTGGCGCCGCGCTTTTGCCCCACGCCTACTAGTTCTGGTCGTACGCGGCCGCGGTGACACTTGCAGTGCGCAGGCGCCGCATCAATGCCATCTCTGGCGCACGACCCCATAAGAGACCAGTGAATAATCGCAGCGTCACAAAGAGGTCCGACAAACAGTCGGGCCTCTTGTGCATGCCGAATGTGACAGTTATCCCTCATCCTGATCGTCGGCTTGAGCGATGGCCCTGCCGATTTCGCGGCGCAGGCGAATCATCCCAAGAAAGACAAGAGCGGTGAAAAATCCGAAGATAACGGCATTTGCGGTATTGCCGTCGGCAAATGCGTCAAAGAGCAGGAATGCCGGCATAAAGACGACCAAAGCGAGATTGACGATCAACAGCGTCCTCATTTTAAACGCCGGTCGCGTGAGCGAGCTGAAAGCCCGGATGATTGGTCTGAGGAAAGGAGCGACGATCGTGCACAACCAGACGAGGACGGACCAGACGATTTTGAGGAGCAGCCCGATCAGATCCGCGCAGCCGCGCAGCGATAGATCAAGGCAGCGCCACAAGAGTCGCAGCAGCAGGAGTACGAAGACGAACACTCCCTCGATGAGCGCGAGACACACCCTCACGAGGGCATCGAAGATACGATCGAAGAAGATCATGATCGAACGCCTTTCTTTATGGATTCACGAGTGTTATCGGGCATCCTGCTGTAAATGCAGGCTTTCGATTTTGGTTTTCATCCGCCGAACAGAAGCTCGCTGTTGTCTATACGGGATGGTGAGAGCACACTGTTATCTGCGATTGAACCTGGCACGTTGCGGATGAAACTCCTTCAATGTAATGGCTGGATATGCGTTCCTTCAATTAACCGCGCTTGAAAAGCAGTTCACAATTAGCCACTACGCTAACTACTACTCCGCGCGCAACCATCCTCAGCAACCAACACTTCTCCGACCGCCCACCTCATGCCCTTAGCACAACAGCGCCAATTTCAACAAACACTTCTGCCACGTAGTTTTCACACAGTCAGGAAAAAATATTTGCTGTATCGTCAAGCACGATGATCGAGTCCACGCACCGATCACGGCTTACCAGAAAAGAAAGGTCCCATAAGGGGCCGGGCTTGGAGCGGCTGCATGGTTGCATTTGAGCATAACGTGGTCGGACGCAATAGAGCAGAGAGCAACATTAGCCCTCTTGCAGAAGAAGTCATGGCAAGCTGGCATCGGCGAGAGAATATCCGCACAACTTCAGACAGCGGAGCTGCCAGCATCTCAGATTTGAGATTGAACACACTTCCGGATATCAATCTATCATTCGACCTTGGCACTACCCTCAGTGACCTGAAAGAAAGGTTGCGCGCCTTCATAGATAATCTCAATCTGAGGCCGGGACAATTAGTAAGAGATTCCAGAACCAATGCTGTTCTCGGCCGGGGGCGCAACGGAGAAGCCTTTGTCAACGACGGCAAAGGAAATCAACTGGCCATCAACAGAGATGGAACAATTGTGCACCGCGACACCATAAACGGCACGTCATTGGTTGAAGATCCGGACAGAAGGCACTCGCTAAGCAGTGGCAGAAACCCAGCCAATCATGAGGTTGTTCTCGACGGTTCACTCACCTTGGGCCGGGACAGCGGGGGCGTGTATGCGCTCAACGAGCACAATAATCGTTTGTATCTGCAAGACGGTGACAATGAGCAAGCACTCGCTCGCTTGGGCTTACGTAGGGACGTTGCAACTGGAAAGTGGAAAAACACAGATGGCTGGCTGGAAATCAATGTGAACAGCCAAACGATCATGATACCCGGCGAGACAGGGAATCCGATTGTTGTGGATTTCAACACTGCACAAATTGCCATCGGCACAGGCCCCGACAGTATTGTCTTCAACAACGACGGATCGGTGGCTTTTGCTGGTGCCACAATTTCGCAGTTCGGTGAAAACATAAGCCGTATTCGGCAAATCGAGTCTTTCGAGCACGAACTCGAACAGCGGATGGGAAGCAAGATCGTTGAGGTGTATACACAAATGAACGCGCTGCTCGCTGAAGCTCGCA
>DATNRC010000498.1:0-6672 GCA_036703705.1 Candidatus Obscuribacterales bacterium | reverse complement strand
AACCGGTGGAACTGACGTGCGTTGCACACAGGGCCGTAGAGCATCCGAAAGGATTGGGCGAAAGCGAGGCAGCAAGCACATCAGGAGGAGACAGATATTTTCAATCTATGGTGACGGCTCCAGGACAGCAGCCGCAGGATGAGACGCAAGTAGTAGCCAGCGGCTGGAACTATCCGAACCTTTACCAGATGATTGAAGCCTCTGGTCAAAAGGTGGTGGCATCTACGGTGCTTAAGGTATTCGCGCAAGATGAGAACTGGACCGACACAACCTTGACGGTTTCTCCAGGGCAACGCCTATGGTTCGACTTCAAGTCTGATGGATTTTGGGATGTCGGAGAGGGGATGAACAGCGTCTCGTACCAATTCCTCCGTTATTCCAATCTGAGCGGCCGGATGGTGGATGCTGATGGTTACGTAGGTTACTATGCCGACGATAGAGACAGTGCGGTGAATGTCAACATCGGTTCTCTTGCTGGTCGGGTGGGCGCAGGGGAAAAATTCCACGTGGGAACCTTCAAGCGGGACTATGAGCCGCTGTCGACAGGTCCGTTGACTTTGCAGATGACCGATATCCCTGGAGAATATGCTGACAACAACGGCTTTGTTACAGTGCGCATAGCGGTGACTGAAGCACAGTAATGTGGTGATGCTTAAGTTTCAGACCGAACGCGAATGGTAGTTGCGTGGGCATGTTGGGGTAAGCATCGCTACTTGCCACAGCTCGTTTGGTCGAGTCCACCCCTAGCGCCAACTTGATATCGCCCTGCCAAGGAACTCTCTCGCTGAACTATCGCTCAAAGCCAGACTCCCCGGCACCAAATATAATGGCCCCGGAATCTCCGCGCGGTTGTCCACAGTGTGCGTGCGCTCTCTACTTTGCCTCAGTCACAACAATGCGCACAGTGAGCACGCCTTCGTTGTCGTGGAAGGAGTTGAAGCTGTCATTCATCATCAGTGCAACGCTGCCGCTCGTTTTGGGCTCGTAATCTCGCTTGTCTTTGCCCACGAAGAAGAAGGACCCAGGAGAGGCATACGCCTCTCCCGGCGTTATGATGTGTCCAACCAGGCTGCCTTGCGTAAAGTCTCCAGCAGGGAAGCTGGAGTTCCACTGCACGGATGTACCACGATTGCCATACAGTCCATAACTGCCGTCCGCGTCAGTGAACCTTCCGGGTTCAAAACTCCACTGTCCATCTGCTTTGAAGTCAAACCATAGGCGCTGCCCTGGTGCCACGGTCAACGTTGTGTCGGTAAGCGAACCTTTGTTTGCCGGCACTTGGAGCACTGTGGATGCCACGACCACCTGACCAGCGGCTTCAATCATCTGGTAAAGATTAGGATAGTTCCAGCCGCTGGCTACTACTTGCGTCTCGTCCTGCGGCTCTTGTCCTGGAGCCGTCACCCTAGATTGAAAATATTTGTCTGCTCCTGATGTGCTTGCTGCCTCGCTTTCGCCCAATCCTTTCGGATGCTCAACGGCCCTGTGTGCAACGCACGTCAGTTCCACCGGTTTGCCAATACCTGGTATTGCGCCTATAAACGGCAGATTGGATAGATTTACCGTTGGACCGACTTCGCAAGTGGTTCGGCAGCTGTATTCATAGATGAAGTTCGAGGCATCTACAGGTGGTGGCACTGGAGTGTTGGGACCAAACGTCAAGACCTCCTGAGTGCGATAATTTGTTGCTGTGACGAAAAGATCGCATCCGCACATCTCAAAGCCTCCGCAAGGTTTGAGGCGTGAAAAGGAGGCGAAGCCTGTTTTCAAAAAGCTTTCTGCTTCTTCTTTGACACCTGAGAGAGCATTTTCGTATTGTTCCTGTGCCGCTGCTCGTGTCGCCGAGGTGTGCGCCAGCAAATACATTGTCGCGGCGCCTGTGGCCAGTCCGAGCAGATTAACAGCAGGAAAGCTGACGAAAAAGAGGAGCACGAACAGGGCTAGAGGAAATTCTCCCAGATGCCCGGTACGGTTTCGGGTACGCAGTCGCATCGTTTGGTCACGCTCGCGATTGAAGGGAGGGGGGATAGCCGCGAGGATTCCGGTAAGCGCTTTGATTGTATGGTTATCAAGGAGTCCAGTCAAGTATTGCAGGCAACCGTCACAACTCGGTCACGGATTTGTCACGAGGATTGTTCCTGAATACCTCCCGACATGGGACATTTTCGTCATTCATGCATGGCTCAAATCGATGTCCGCGACTTAACGTCTTGTGATTAAGCAACAACACATGTCTGGTACCGTCACTGCTGCTGTCTTTCGTTTTGTCGATCGCTCGTATAGCAGCCTGCTTAGCCAAGAGAGATTCATCAAGACGAGCCAATGTTCGCGGTGACGCCGAGAGCGATGTGGAAAGACCACTGCATCGTGGTGTTGAAAGTGGTGGCGCTGCATATCAGTGTGCGCGACTCGTAATCCAGTCCCTAACGGGAAGGGAGAGAAATTTGTCAAGTCACTTTCAATCAGGCGGATGAAATGATGCAGTCACAATGTAGTCATGACTCCGTCATGTCGCAGCGTAATTCCTTGGGGCAGGTCTGCCGAACACTGTCCGAATATTCCAGGGAGCGACGCGAGTAGAGACAGGTGCTTGTCTCTACTTTGCTCAATACGTAGATAGACCGGGGACAGCCATCGCAGGACTGGCCCCGCGATGGTAACTCTTGCGTTAGCTTGTATCCTCGTGACAAATCCGTGACCGAGTTGTGACGGTTGCCTGCAATACTTGACTGGACTCCTTGATAACCATACAATCAAAGCGCTTACTAAATCTCGCGGCTTTCCTTCCCCCTTCGAACGCGAGCATCACACATGATGAGATTACGCACACGATTTCGTGCAGGGCATGCGGCAGAAATTCCCATAGCTCCTTTTCGTCGCAGTCGATTTTGGGCAGCGAGACCCCCCATCACTCCAAGAAATGAAAAGGGTGGCATGCTGGCGATATGCCTCGCTCTCCTTTTTGTCATGCTCTTGCTCGGCTTCTTTGTCTTGAGCTTCGTGCGCACGGTCGGCAGCAAGCAAGAGCAACAGACAGCCATTGAGGCAGCTGCCCTGGCCGCAGCAAAAGCTCTGGCGAGAATCGTTGTGGAAGACGACAACGTTGGATTTGTCGCCCTTGCTGATTACCCTCCAACCGGCAAGGCGACAAAAGCCGAAGACAATTACTTCCTATCTGTGCGCGGCATCAATACGCTGATTGGTACCGTGCGCGCGGACATGATAGTTGCAGACAGATTGAAAGATCCTGTTATGAAAGAGTTGGCCAAACGTGATTATCGGCATGCAATGATCGCCAAAGACAAACTATTGGCTCAGCTGGAGCGTGCCGCCGAACAAGATGGAATCGGCAAAGATTATGATGGCCAAGAAGTCTCACCGTATTTGGAGGCGCGCAAAGCATACAGAGAAAACGCGATCAGGATGAGCGGCGCTAAAGCCTCCCTTGATGAGCCCTCGCTGAAGCTCACTCTCGGATGCATCCGTGGCGTGGCTACCAATACGCGCGTTCCGCAGCCAACATCGTATGCTGCTGTCACCCCGCAACAGGCGGAGTATCGTTGCTATAAGGCCTATGAAAATATCAAATACAATGACTATGACTTCGTTTTTGCGGCAGTGGGCCAGAACTTCCGCCTGGTCGATCCTAAGCGATTCAGAACCGATGCGGACGACGTCCCGTATTTTGTTCCTTCAATCGTTAAGTGTGAGGCAGACGAGGTGTTTACAGAAAGCAACGCGGCAGGAGCGAAAAAGCGATGGAAAGTGCACGCGGTAGCATGCGCTGAGCCGGGAAGCCTTCAAGATGTGCGTCCATGCCCGGGTGCACTTGTGATTAGCTTCCCAGATGGACCGCCCAACCCTGCTCAATTCAACCAGCCAGGAGCGCTGCTCACCCTGGGGGAAATAATTGCGCCGCCGGCAGATCTTGTGCAGTCGCCGCTGAGGGGCGATTATCCACTGACACCTCTGTCTGATGTTACGCTCCCAATTCTTACGGAGAAAAATCCTCCCTTTGGGCAGCTTGTCAGCCTGGCCATTTATGATTGGGTGCGAAGGGCGGGAACGAACATCAACATCGAAGCACTGATTGCGATGCTTTCACAACCATTAAACATAAGCTCTAACGAGGGGCAAGCCCACGTCTTCGAATTCGCGCCCTCAGGCAGCATCAATTATTCAGTAGTTTCTGCTGCTCCTGAGCTCGCTACCAGCCACAAGCAGATACGAGCGATTACTGGGCTGGCACTACAGAATGCTATCGGCAAGAGTTACGACATTGTGCTTAAAGACTATGTGTATCAACCCGGTCGGGTGCTGGGGGGCATCCACGCGGGTGAACCGGTTGGTGAGGTGCCCACGCCTCCCACATATCAGACGCAGATCGGCTTTGATATCTGCCCGCCGGCTTTCGCAGATGACAGCTCCATGGGCAACAGTCTCGAGGAGAAAGCGCAGGCACTATCGAATTTCCCAGTCGGCCCGGGTTCGGGGGCGCTGAGACCAACATTCAAGAAGAGCGGCGTTGCTGCCGAGATTAGATTCCGCGCCCGTTAAATTGATCTTGATATCGTGCTCACCATGACAGCAATTGCTACGCATCTCAGTGGTGGCGATCCGGTGCGTCTTCTGTTGACGATCCCTTCCGGAGATGCCACAGCACCGTCATTACTTGGTCACGGGTAGTGGCTATATTCACGAGTATCAGTATCTTCGTCCGGCTCGGCGAGCTGATCAGGCTTGAGACAAATCTGTCCAAATCGAGTCAGTTGCGCAATCGCGCTGTTAAAGCGATGAAGAAATGATGCACCTCACGCTAGCTACTGCTGATTCACGAGGTTCTAGAAAATGCCATTCGATGTTAAAAACGTGCAAAAGCTGATCTTGAGGCTAAGCCTGGAAGTCCTGAAAGATACGACGCGAAAATGGGAGCAGTCGTTCATCTGCGACTTCAGTCCGCGTGATGACGCAGGGCCCCGCTCATGGAGGCAGCTTCTTCTCGAATGCTCCAGCGCAGACGTTCGCATTGCTATCGCCGAAAGCAACGACGTGCCATCGGTAGTCTTGTGGCAGCTGGCACAGGACGAGAACCCGGATGTAAGATATGCATTGGCGGAAAATCATAATGTGGACTTCACACTTTTGCGTGCACTTACTTGTGACGAGAATCCCTTCGTCTCGAGCAGGGCGGCGTATACGCTGCACAATCTCCGGTTGAACTACAACAAGAAGCTAAGACAGTTGCAGGAGCTCAGAAATGAAGATACGTGTACCGCCTATTCTGAGCGAGGCGTTGCTTGCGCGCCTTCGGGCAGCATCTAATGTTGCACATCCGCTTCCTGAATGATCTCCAATCATGTCACAGAATGGGGTGAGTGCAAGAAATGGACAGAAATGTGTTTACGCATAATTGTAAGGCAATACTAATACCATATATAGTGCCCTCGTTAGTCATTACTCCGTCACGTTAGCAGCGCTATTATGAGGTTGCAATTACAGAAGAGGGACTGTAAGTCCCACTTCATCCGTTTGCTCCGCAAGAAGACTGCAATCCCTCCACAATTTTTGTTCAGAGCCTATGATCTTAGATACGCCTCAACTACCACAGATGTCCTCGCTCCCGGGCGCTGATGGCGGGACTCTGAAATTGCCTATCAGAAAGCAGTCGGAGACTATGATTGCCCGACACTTGAAACGAATAAAAGTTTGTTCGCTGCTTTCTTTTGATTCAGCTTTTCGCGACTTGGAGACAGCCACCAGACTTCAGGTGCTCCACGACCTCCTCCTGTTGGACGCAAGCATAGCCCGTGCTCTACTCTGACCTTGAGCGGTGACCGATGCTTAGTTATGGCTGTTTTTGTACATCCAGAATCCCAATGTATTGAGCAGATCCTCGGAGCTGCAATTCTTGGTGAGCACTCCATCCATACCAGAGTTTAAACATTCCTCCCGAACATCTTCCAGTGAGTAAACCGCCTCCACGACACAGTGTCTTGTGCCGAGCACCTCCGGGGCTAGCGGCCTAGTTTCGGCGACATGGCAAAAAACCGCCCAGGTTGTAGCAGGCTGAGAGGGAGGAGAGCCACGGCCCAGCGAAAACCAGAAGAACAGACCGACCCTGTCATTCTCCATTGTCCACATACCGCTCAGCGCATCAACAGCAAGGGCTGTCGACGCGCTAAAGCAGTCTTCCCAAAACTCATGTGTGCTTGCCCGCAGTGGGATTGAAGTGACTGCCCGCGGGCCGAACCGTGCGGAGACTGCTGGGCATAAATAGTGACTCCGCACGGTTCGAATATCAGCCAGCGTATGCTGATTTGCAGCAATCCTCATGCTACAGCCAGTCCGTGACGAAGTAATGAGTGACTTGTGACAGCAGGCAGTCTCCTGCGTTGTGTCACGCACAAATGGGGAGTCCTGCTGCATCTCTCTGTCAAGCGACGGAGATCGGAAATTGAGCATGAGCTTGTTCTTGCGCATGGTGCGCGTAGGGCCGTCATTACATGGTCACAACAGACGAGTATTCTTAAAGTGTTAGGAGCAACGAAGATCGGCCGGAGTTGAACAAAATATTTTTGCCGGAGTGAGTTTATTTTCAAGCAAGAATTAGCTTTCATGTGGTATCGGAATTGGTGGCCTCAGATTATTCAATGATGTGGCGCGATTTATTCC
>DATNRC010000497.1:0-2690 GCA_036703705.1 Candidatus Obscuribacterales bacterium | reverse complement strand
TAAAGGCTTAAATGGCGTCCGCCTGGAGAAGAATTGAATTCGGACTCCTTCTCGGGAACAAATCAAAGGCCGGCAACGCCGTGCACCCTGATCTGAAGCATGAGGTGAGTTGGACATGAACGAACCGATAAAGGAAAGGCTGCAAAAGGAGCTGTTTGACACGGAGGTCTCCACGCTCAACATATTGCTTGGCGGAGAGATGTCGGCGGTCGACTCTTACGATGAGGCAATTCACAGAGTAAGAGATGCGGAATTGATTCCCACCCTTGTCGAATGCCGCGAATCGCATGCGCTGCGCGCTGAGCGCCTGAGACAGCGTCTTATCGATCTGGGCGCGCATCCCAAGGCAAACGCAGGCATCTGGGGAGGAATAGCCAAAATCGCCGAGGCGGGAGCAAGCATTGTCGGGGATCGGGCAGCAATTGCCATTCTTGCAGGAGGTGAGGAGTACGGTCTGGATCAATACACCACCTATCAACAACGTCTTGATTCCGAATCATCGAAGCTGGTGGAAGATGAGCTGCTGCCCGAGCAGATGAAGACGCAACGCACTTTGAGCGTCCTGTCGGCTTTGCTTAGAAAGCCAAAATGGAGCAGTTGAGATCCGTCATGGATCGAGTTGACAAAGGCCCTATGACAGGCCTGAAAAACGCAACAGCGCTGTCATAACCTCGAAACGTATGGAGGGAAATTATGAAAGTGAAAAAGGTTTGTTATGCCGAGCATGGCAACGGTGAAGACCGTTACGTAGAGATTGCCCCTTCCGAGCTGTCTGTGGATGAATTCGCGCAATTGCGGGTTCTTATCGACAGCAGCGACATAATGGAACACAAGAGTCGACATAACTGGCCGGCAAACGGGAAGCATACAATCTCGATCGTCCTTGACACCATCGCCGATGGCCCGCACGAGGTTACATTCAGTGACGTCGAGCTTCCCCGCGAGCATCAGCAGCTTGTAGAGTATATAAAAGAATTGGCCATCCATCACGAACCTCTGGTACCTCTTCCTGACGCCAATGCCGGGGGCTGAATCAGCTCATGCGCTACCTCGCGCTTGCTTGTGACTACGACGGTACGCTCGCCACTCATGGCAAGGTAGACGACGAGACTGTCTCCGCGCTGTCGAAATTCGCCGCCTCAGGGCGCAAATTGCTGCTTGTAACAGGGCGCCAACTGGATGACCTGCTTGATATATCGCCGCAGATAGATTTGTTCGATCGTGTCGTTGCCGAAAATGGCGGCGTTTTATACCGCCCGGCGACCAAAGAAGAGAAATTGCTGGCAGAGCCGCCTTCGGAGCAGTTCGTCAACAATCTGCGCCTTCATGGCGTGCAACCCATATCCGTCGGCCGCTGCATTGTCGCCACCTGGGTGCCGCATGAAACTACGGTTGTGAAAGTGATAAGGGAGATGGGTCTGGAGCTGCAGGTAATCTTCAATAAAGGTGCGGTCATGATTTTGCCTGCCGGTGTCAACAAGGCCAGCGGCTTGCGAGCCGCGCTCGCCGAGCTCGGGCTTTCCAAACACAATGTAGTCAGCGTGGGCGATGCTGAAAACGATCATGCAATGCTGAAGTATTCCGAATGCGGCGTCGCCGTGCGCAATTCACTGCCGTCTCTAATAGAGAGAGCCGATTTTGCGACTTTGAACGATCATGGCGCCGGCGTCAGCGAGCTGATCGATCTTATACTCAAGTCGGATTTGCAAGAGGTAAGCGCAACGATTTGCCGACACGATATCCCACTCGGCACCACATCTGATGGCACCATCAAATGCCTGAGACCATTCGGAACGGGATTGCTCCTTGCCGGTCCTTCCGGAAGCGGCAAGTCAACAACGGCATTGGGCATAATCGAGCGCCTGATCGAAGCCGGCTACCAAATTTGCCTCATCGACCCGGAAGGGGACTATCAATCCGTGCCAGGGGCGGTTACCCTGGGCAATGCCCAAAAGGCCCCGACCATCGACGAAATCATGCAATTGCTCAAAAAGCCGAAGGAAAATGCTGTCGTCAACCTGCTCGCCCTGCCGTTGGACGATCGTCCCCCGTTTTTTGAGAAGCTGCTTCCCCATTTGCAAGACCTGCGCACGCAAAAAGGTCGCCCTCACTGGCTCATAGTAGATGAGGCTCATCATCTGCTGCCCCCCTTGATTGGCCCTCCTTCACCGGCCTTGATGAGAGTATCAGGCAGCACGATGCTTATCACCGTGCATCCCGACCAGGTATCAAAGGCGGTATTGTCTTCCCTGGATGTGGTCGTCGCCGTCGGTAAAGATCAGCAAGCCACCATGCAAAATTTCAGCCGCCTCGCAGGCACTCCCATTTCTGACGGCGCAAATGGCGGCAACGACGAAGCCGGCAATGTTTTGGCGTGGTTCAAGGCCACAGACAGTGGTCCCATGTCGTTACAGGTCCTTCCCACGCGCAGCGAAAGAAGAAGACACCAGAGGAAGTACGCAGAAGGCGATTTGGGTGGCGAAAGCTTCACCTTCCAGGGACCGGAAGCCAAGCTCAAGCTGCGCGCGCAAAACTTATCGATATTCCTGCAGATGGCCGAAGGTGTCGATGACGAGACCTGGAATTTCCATCTTCGTCGCGGTGATTACTCGCGATGGTTCCGCTCGGCCATCAAAGATGAAGGCCTGGCTGCGGACGCTGAGGCGGTCGAGAAAGACGAGCGGCTCGAT
>DATNRC010000496.1:0-3721 GCA_036703705.1 Candidatus Obscuribacterales bacterium | reverse complement strand
TTCCCACTCATGTCGCCCTCACAGAGGAAGGCTTGCAGCTTCACTGGCTGCGCTCCTGGCTAAACGCCACAAGCCCTGTCATTCCGTGGAGCCGGCTTTCGCACGTCAGCCTCAGCCGCGACAAAACTGCTCACCATGTACAATCCAAGGTGGAGTTCAACATTATTGCGCGTGGCATTCCCTTCAGGGACAGGCTGCCGTTTTTCTTAATTGCGCCGCATATGTCTGACGGCTGGCTATCGAGCGACCGGGCGAAAATCATTCTCTTGCTTGATGGACTGGCTTCCAGCGATGATCGCAAAAGACTCCAGTTCGGCTTCCAGCGTTTCCTTCCCTCATATCGCCTGGAACCTGAAGTGAGCGACGAATTGAATCTCGCACTCCACGTACAGAGTTATACGGATCTATGGCTCGATGCGCTTTCTCAATTCCCGAGCCGCATTCGCAGCGGCACCCTGTCCGCGGGAGCGCAACTTGGCCAAGGACGGTATCAAATAGTTTCAACCATTGGCTCTGGTGGACAAGCGATCGTTTATTTGGCGTCAATGGTCGGACCTTACACGAGCCCATCCAGGTCGCATTCGCGCTCCAACGCCAATGCGCCAATGAAAACTGACGCGCAATCGCTGACATATGTGCAAGGAACAAATGCACGAGAAAGGAAGCCTTCCTGTGAAGAATCCGACAGGAAAACAGTAGTGCTCAAAGAGTTCGTTTTACCGTCTCATGCTGGAGTGAATGTGCGCAAGCGAGTGCTGCAAAATATCCAACGCGAGTCCGAAATGTTGAAAGCCTTGCAGCATCCTAATATCGTCAAGCTACTCGACTTTTTCGTCGAGGATCAGCGGGCTTACTTGGTGCTCGAACAAATCAAAGGCGTCACGCTGAAACAATACGTGGACGACAAGGGGCCCATCAAGGAACAAGAAGCTATCAGTTTTGGCCTGCAGCTATGCTCGATATTGAGCTATCTGCATGGCAGAAAGCCGCCTGTCATTCACAGGGATTTCACGCCGGACAATCTGATGCTGGCTCACGGGGACATCATTAAGCTCATCGATTTCAACGTTGCCCAGCACCTGGAATCTGCCTCGACAAAGAGTGTCGTCGGCAAGCACGCTTATATTCCTCCCGAGCAGTTCAGAGGCGAAGCAACCAGCCAGAGCGATATCTATGCGCTCGGAGCTACCATGTATTACTTGTTGACCGGCTATGATCCGGAGCCCATATCTGCGTCTTTTCCCAAAGAGAAAAGAAAAGACCTGAGCGACGAGATCAATCAAATCGTTGGCAAAGCAACGGCGACAGACGCGGCCTATCGCTATCAAAGTTGCGAAAGCCTGAAAACTGAGCTGGAAGAGCTTCGCCGTTCCAGATATGGTGTTTGAGCGTTCCTTCTCAGCCGTGTCGGATCTGCAGGGCTGCTAATGCCTGCCTGCCTTGGATTGCGGCTCTATTTGTCAGATTTTCCAAGTTTTTTCTGACTCCGGAGCCGGGGTTCTGGAAGCAAGCTGCTGACTTAGCTTGGAGGGCCTTTGTCAGAAATTCAGCAGAATATCTGACAGTGCAAGTGTGCCTTAAATTCCTCTCGTCTTTCCGAGTTGTCGATTCTTTAGAATATGCGCATGAATTTACGCCCAGTTCTGTTGTCAAGAAAAAGGTCCAGGCGGTTTTGTCTTGCGCTGGCAAGTCTTGTCTTGTCTGCCTCTTTGTGTCCGGCTGTCGCGCAGCAAAATCTATACTCGATCAATTTTGGCCAAGGCTTTTACAAGCAACCCTTCGATTATCCATTGAAGGGATCTTTCGACTATCCCTACAAGGGACCACTTTTCGATAAGCCACCTTTTTTCGACAAGCCACCTATCGATCGCCCTCCCGTTGACGGACCAGGTAAAGGAGACGGTGGCGGCGGATTCAACCAGCACAACATCAGAGACGTGCCCCCACCCTTTATGCCGCCTCCGCTACACAATTCGGGTCCGCCCGTGCGGTTCCCCGCTGCCACGCCTCCAACCAACTCAGTATTTGTTCCCACGGATGTCACCACATCCGGTGCCAGCCAGGATGGCGTTGTAGAGCTTTCTCGTGGAGATAATTTCACTGGTGCGCTTGCTGCGTTCAACGGAGTGGAGCCGCTTAGGATCAGCGATTTTCCCAAAGACGATGATGCGAAGGGTAACAGCGAATGGATTTTGGTGCGAGCTCGAGCGCAAACAAAATATGATCGTCCCACGGCATACGAAGTGACGTTGCAGACCGGAGGCATACTTGTTTCCGTCAAACGACCATCTCATTTGGCGTTTGTGAAAACCAATCTGGGGAAGGTTGCGATATCCGCAAATGGTGATGCAATCATCAATTACGTTGACGGCAAGCTGAGGGTGATCAACCTCGATGGCGTCGGCAAAAGCGTGAGAGTCAAGCTTACGGAGGGTCCATTTGCAGGCAAGGACAGCAAAGTGGTGGCTCTGCGACCGGGTTACGAACTCGTGGCCGGAGACAAAGAACTGAAGCGCCTTGACCTTCGGCCGCACGATGGCATAACAAGACGGAAAGCATCTATTGTGATGCGCGGATTTGCAGCCGTGAATGAACTGTCTCTGCATAGCGTCATTGCCTCCTCTGATCTTGTTGTTGATGTGGCGCAAAAGGCCAAAGGAGTGCAAGAACGCCGAATTCTCTCTGACATGTCCAAAATGGCGGCAGTCCTAGATTATCTCCACAACAATCACGAATTCGTTCACAGCACGAAGCTTGCCCAGGGCGGCAAGACGAACTGATTTTCACTATGTTACAGGCGGTAAATCCGTCTCTTGTCAGTCAGCACAAGGTGAATCACGGGCTTGGCTGCTCGCGCGTTTCAGATGAAACATCGCACATGTTACACTCTCAGTACACCGACGAGCTGCGTTCGGTTAGCGTCTCAAAAGTGTGCGCTCGATCTCACAAGGAGTTCTCGAACACCGCTGTTTTTCTACACACATGTGGAATCCCATCGTAACCTGACCTGACGCACGGCAAGCAAGTGACGACAACGCACAATATCAACTTTCCGCCCAAAACATCTCTGGGCAGTTTGTATACCTCGGACGAGTGCTTTCCTCATGCCCGCATATGGATCGGTGAAGCCCAAGGGGAGAAGAGCCTTACAGTGCCACCGGGCCGGATGCTTGGACTTGCACTCAGGAATCTTGACACTGCAACCATTGTGGCCGCCGTCAAAGACGGTCTCAGCCAATTGCGCTCGATGGATCTGTCAACAAGCCACTTCAGTGAAAGTACACTGAAATGGCTCCTTCAGGTCTCGGATTTACGTGAGCTGAGACTTGATTTTCTGAAGATTCGCCAGAAAGACATCCAAGAACTGAATAAACTTAGCCGCCTGGAAACGATCTGGCTCACCGGTGCCGATATCGGTGACGGCGAGTTGCAAGCCATTTCTGCATGCAAGTCTGTCCGCAACATCGTGCTCAAACACACAAGAATATCGGATGCCGGATTGGAGTGCCTCAGCTCACTTCCTGGGCTCGAAGGACTACATCTGCCCTCACAAATTTCGGACGCTGGTCTCCTGAGAGCATCGAAGTGCAAGTCCTTGAAGAGTCTGGACTTGTCTCAAACTGCCGTGACAGATGCCGGAATGAGCTGCCTGACTGAGCTTCCTACGCTCGAAGAGCTTTATGTGACCGATACTAACATCGGTGACAGCGGTATGTCACGG
>DATNRC010000495.1:0-5172 GCA_036703705.1 Candidatus Obscuribacterales bacterium | reverse complement strand
AAGAAGCATGAGCGCACCCAAAGCAAAGAATCCGACCCGTGCTTCATAATTTGGCCTGTACTGTCTTTGCGGTGCCTGCAATTGTGTTATCCCTTCTCTTTCTTGTGTCTTAAATACCGCCAGCAAGTATCGGACCCTCCCTCGTTGCGTGAGCAAATTGCTTCATATACGGATCTTGAGACGCCAGGGCTTCCTCCGGGTTGCCCTCCCACTTGATTTTTCCGTCATGGAGAAGAACTATCCTGTCGGCTGTTCGCGTCCATGTTGAAAGCTGGTGAGTGACCACGATTGATGCCGCCTTGAGCCTGTTCTCAAGTTCAATCATATAATCTTCAATCACTGTTGAGATAACCGGATCAAGACCGGTCGTCGGCTCGTCATAGAGAATGATTTGCGGATCGTTGACGATTGCCCTGGCGAAGCTCGTCCTTTTCTGTTGCCCGCCGGACAGTTGAGTCGGATAGGCATACATGTACTCGCGCAAACCTACCAGGGTGAGCTTTTCCAAAATGATTCTGTCCTGCTCCTGGCGGCTTAATTTGCGCCGTCTCAGTCCGAGAGCTAGATTCTCGCGCACGGTCAACGAGTTTAAGAGCGCCGATCCTTGAAAGACCAGACCGATTTCCTGCGAGCGCATTTTTATTTCGCCCGCGTCCGGCTCGATCAATCCGCACAAAAGCTTGAGAATTGTCGATTTGCCGCAACCTGAAGGACCGATGATTCCTAACGTCTCGCCGGCGTATACCTTGAAAGAAACGCCCCTCAGCACTTCGCGATCGCCAAAGCTCATGCGCAGATCGTTTACCTCAATCAGCGGTTGAGTCCTGGATTCTTGATCGACTGAAGATTCATGCACCATCAGCAAGCGCGTTACCTCGGAGCGTAAGTGAGTGAGGTGACGATGTAATTGCAGACGAACAACAACGTCATCGTCCAGACGATTGTTCGCGTTGTCGCGATGCCGACGTCCTCAGCTCCGCCGCGCGTGTGCAGGCCGATCGCACATGAGACGATAATGACGATCGTGGCATTAATCCAGGCTTTCGTGAAGTGGACGTGAAAGTCACGATCGAGAATTGTTTGTTTGACCGAATCCAGGAAAGTGGCAACAGGCAAATTTGCCGCGGTATATGCGATGTAAATGCCGGCCACCAGCCCGAGCGCCATTGCGTATACCGAAAGCGCCGGCATCATCAGCATTGCCGCTACGTAGCGAGGAACGACAAGGAACTGGACGGGATCGATGCGCATTACCTTCAAAGCATCAATCTGTTCGGTGATCATCATTGTCGTCAGCTCGGCAGCAACGGACGAGCCTACGCGACCTGCCACCATGATGCCTGCCGTAATCGGACCAATTTCGCGGACGAGAGCAAGCGACACCACACCACCGATTGCAGTGTCGGCGCCGAAAAGCACCAGCTCGCGTGAAATCTGCAAGGACATGGCGAAGCCGGTGAACAACGCTGTGATGCCTACCACGAGCCAGGATTTGACGCCGATCATGTAACATTGCCTGAACGTTTCCGGCCAATCGATTTCGCCGCGCATGATGTACTTGATCGTGTGTGCCAGCGTGATCATGCACTGTCCAAAGAGCTCGCACGAATTGTGGAATTGCTCTTCGGCAATAGCAAGGGGATTGAAAATCTTGTTGTTGGGACGCGCGGATGTGGTCATGACTCCAATATTTTACGCGCAGAAGCAGCCCTTGACCTGTGCCTGAAGTTAAAGGAAACCCGTTCCGTTGCCGGAATCGTTTATAAGGAGACGTTTCTGTGGGACCAGTGTTCCAGTCATCGCCGGAGTTCTAAAGCGCTGGCATCAGCGCCGGGTTTCAAAACGATAGCCTGACGCCAGTTTCAAAACGACCTCTCGCCAGTTTCAAAACGACGGCCCTTAAGCCTATTGCAGCGCTAAGTTCCAAAGCGCTTGCCTGGGACTCGAGTGCCAAAACGAGGGCCGTCGAACGTTTCAAAACGACGGCCCTCACGCCTATTGCAGCGCTAAGTTCCAAAGCGCTTGCCTGGGACTCGAGTGCCAAAGCGGGGGCCGTCGGACTTTTCAAAACGACGGCCCTCTCGCCTATTGCAACTCTGGTCACGTCGCCGAAGTTCCAAAGCGACTGCGAGACCGCCGGAATTCTCAATGGATTCTTATATTCCGCGCCGGTTGTGAAGGGGTCTGCTAATCTGAATTTTGACAGCGCGGCTCTGGTTGTTGGGTACAAAACAAGAGTGCGCGCGCAGCCAGGGGGTGCACCAGATGTCCAGGAAAGACGGAACGAAACGCGGAGCAGGAACAATATTCGGACTCCTCGGTGTGCTGGGTTTGGCGTTGCTCAAATTCAAGGTTTATATCTTTGCGGCATTCAAGGGTTTGTCGTTTCTTAAGTTCGCCTGGTTGTTCAAGAGCTTTATTTCGATGTTCGTGACCATTGGCGCCTATTCCATGCTGTTCGGCTGGCAATTCGGCGTCATCATCGTTCTTCTTATATTGATCCACGAGATGGGCCATTACATATGGATGAAGGCGCTGGGGCTAGACCCCAAACTGCCGATGTTCATTCCCTTTGTCGGCGCTTACGTGGCAATGACCAAGCTGCCCCCGGACCAAGCGACACACGCCTGGGTGTCGATAGCCGGGCCGCTTGTGGGTGGACTGGGTGCGGCTGCAATTTATTGGGCCGGCGTACACACGAGCAATCTCTGGCTGATGGCTGCGGGCAGCACCGGCTTTATGCTCAATCTTGTTCAATTAGTGCCTGCCAAACCTCTGGATGGCGGGTTCATCATTCAGGCTCTCAGCAAGTGGCTTCTCGTGCCGGGCACGGCGCTCTTGTTTACGCTCGCCCTCATGTGGCATTCGATTTTGCTGCTTGTTATTGCCGTGATTTCATTGTTTGCGCTTTTCCATCAACTCACATTCAAGCGCTCTCCGGAAGATCAAGCTGCGATGGCAGAAGTGCCGCTCACTGTGCGTGATTTGGAGAGGCAGGGTGCGATGGGAGCCCGCAGCTTCGGCCCGGCGGCTGAACTGGCCGGAGAGAAAGCGGAAAACGAGCAACAGCGTCCCGAATTGCAAGCCGCTGATGCCGCTTCCGATCAAGCGAACAGCGTGTCGCAGTCCTCCAATGCTGCCGGCGGCGCGGGTGCGGCTTCGCAACAGGAGCAGACGGCTATACCTCCCTCACAATATTCATTCGAGCTTACGCCTGCTTCGCCCTTCCAGAAATGCTTGATTGGTGTTGCATACATCAGCCTGGCAGGAATGCTCGGTTATCTCTATTGGCTCTCCCACAGCGAGACTGTAAGGATGCTGCCGGCAAAGCACAGAGAGCAGATTATGCAGCATCATGAGCCGTCGGCGGCCAATCACGCTACAGACCCGGCTGTTGAAGTTGATGACGGAACTGTGCCCGCACCACGAGATTAGTCTTGGGAAGCACCCGCTGAAGGAAGCCGTGGCATGCGCATCAACCAGCTCGTTCCCTCTCGGCCGTACTATATACCGAGTTGTGGCGACCTGAATGAGCTCGTTGCATGCGCATCAACCAGCTCGATGCTTTGATATGCATCGGCCGATCGCTGTTTGAGCTGCGTCACTCGGACAGCTCTTCCGCTGTGCTTGCTGTGCCCTTGAGAGAAGCAGGCTTTTGATTGATGCTTGACTTCCTGCTCTGTTCCGGCTGATTTTAGGCGAGCAGCGCGTCAACCATGGGAGAAACCGTACGCTGGAATGCTGAATTAGTGCGGGTTTTGCTAATGCCGGCGTCTTGAGGGGTATTTTCCCCAGTGACTGGCGAGAGCTTTGATTTGAGAATGAGCAAGGCTGTTGGACGGCGGATTTCCGCGGCGGGAAACCAGAATGCATTCGATGGACATGTTTTCGGATCGACAAAATCGTGACGGCGGCCAGGATAAAGTCGCTGGGCTTAATCTGGTTGATGATGCCAGCGCGCTTACGCTTGTTTCCATGGCTTCATCTCAAATTGAGAAAGACTCATCGGGGACAAAGTCAAAATTGTCGGCGGACGGCACAGAGGAGAAAACCGGCTTCAGCATGCGCTCCGAGATGTCGCTCACTTCAATCGCCATGTGCTCGCCGCTGATGCTGTTCGGCATGGGAGCAATGATGGCTGCCTTTGATGAGTTTTCCCTGCACCGCGACGCCAAGCTCGGCAATGGCACCAAAAACGGTGTCAATGCACGCCGGACGGGGTTCAGTAAATTTGCCCACGAAAAGGCCGATGAATCCTTCAACAAAATGGTGAAGAAGACGTCTGTTTCCGCCATCACTGACGGCGTGCCCCAGTTTAGGGTCGAGCCGCGAAAGGCTGTAAAACCAATTCTTGGCGGTCGCCCGCAGACGACTGGACTCTATGGGCGCGAGACGATGCTCGAAAGCAAGAAGAAAGACGTGCTGGCGATCAAGAAAATAGTGAAGGCCAAAAACGAATTGACTGATCAAGTAGAACGCCTGCGCGGCCAGCAAAACTTGAGCAAGGTCGCCAATTTGGTGAGCCGCATCGAAATTCTCGATCGCTCACTCAAACGCATGGGCTTGTAGGCAGATTGTTGTTCGGATGGGCTTGTAGGCATATTTCGGATGGGCTTGTAGGCAGACTGTTGTTCGGATGGGCTTGCAGGCATCTTGTAGGCAGACTGTTGTTCGCATGGGCTTGCAGGCATATTGTTCGGATGGGCCTGCAGGCAGACTATTGTTCGCAGGACTCCATATACAAGGCGAAGAGGCGTGTAGTCATCGGCGGCTTTTGATTTCGCGAGGCAGGGAGCCGGTTTCGGACTTGCGCGAAGTTGCATTAAGCAAAATTCAAAAAGTGGACTGGCCGCGTTTGCAAGAACTGGTGCTTGACAAGAGGTCGGATAGTAAAGATTATTACGAAGGAAAAGCGCGATGCGGGTTGGGGCCTATATGAAAAGTGCTGTTGATGTGAGAGAGCGAGAGACTGATCTCTTCGGATCCACTGCTGCTGGGCTTATTCGCTTCGATCGCGACACTTGTTGCGGTTGCGGCGTGGAAGTGGAGTATGCGGGAAGCTCAGGGAAGCTGATCTACTACCGCGGTGAAGGCAGCCTTTTCGCTACCGCCACCACAACCCATGTGGGAATCGGTGTGTGCGATGCTGCTGTTGTCAATTGGAATGGTTCG
>DATNRC010000494.1:0-13484 GCA_036703705.1 Candidatus Obscuribacterales bacterium | reverse complement strand
TACGGCTCGCATGCTGTCGGCGCTGAAAAAAGAAAGGGTGGAGGCGAAGAAGGTCTTGAAAGGTCCTGCCGCTGCAGGTGGTGCAACGCAGGCGGAAGAGATGATTGCTTGTTTGCATGATGCGCTTTACGCTAGCAATGTGTGCAGCTACGCTCAGGGAATGGCTTTGATCGCCGTCGGCTCTGAAAATTACAATTGGAACATTGATCTTTCTGAAACGGCGAGGATTTGGAAGGGTGGCTGCATTATCAGAGCAGAATTGCTGGAGAAAATAAGAGCTGCTTTCGCTCGCAGGAAAGACCTGCCTAATCTCCTCGTCGACAGCGAATTTGGCGCCTGGATAGTCAGCGCGCAGTCGAACTGGCGAAAGGCAATCACCTTTGCACAGGAGCTTGGCATCGCTATTCCAGCTCTCAGTGCCAGTCTTGCTTATTTCGACAGCTATCGCAGCGACGTACTGCCGCAAAACCTGACACAGGCACAAAGGGACTTTTTCGGCGCCCATACTTACGAGCGCGTGGACCAGCCGGAGCGCGGCTTTGTTCATACCGAATGGCAGGAGCTCATCAAGGAGAAATCAGCCACACGCAGTTAAGCTCGCTTGGGGCAAACTGAGAACGTTTCTTTGGACGTTGGCAACATCCGCGTCGGGCGTTCGGAACATCCGCCTCGGGACTTCGGAACATCTGCGTCGGGCGTTCGTATCGTTTCTTTGGACGTTGTTATCGTTTCTTCGGACGTTGGCAACGTTTGTTTCGAACGTTTGTCCGGAGCGCGGCACCGCTCAGCTAATCGCCGCGAGGTCGGGATGTGCGCTAATATTGAGGCGGTACTCGCCAGATATGCATAATGCCAACGTACTCAGTTCATGCTGTAAATGTTTCAAGCTTTCCTCTCGGCGAGTCGGACAAGGTGCTGACGCTTTTTTCTGCGGAGCGCGGGCTGATAAGAGCCGTGGCCAAAGGCGCGCGCAAACCCGGATCAAAGATAGCCGGCAGAGCAGACTTGCTCAGCGTCAATAGAGTGCTTATAGCAACGGGACGTTCACTCGACATAATCACGCAAGCTGAAACCGTGGAGTCTTTCCCTAAGTTGCGTACAGATCTCACCAGATTGTCGTATTGCCTGTATTACGCAGAGCTGACGGCTGTGTTTGGGCAGGGGCTGTCGGAAGAAAGTGACGCGTATTATGCATTCCTGATTGACTCTCTGCGAAAGCAGGCTGAAGCGAAAGCTGACGCAAGCGCGCTTTGTCTCGAGTTCGAGATGTCTCTTCTGGCGCTTCTCGGATACAAGCCCGAGCTCACTGTTTGCGTGTTGTGCCGCTCGCCCCTGAGTGATTACAGTTTGGCCGGCTTCCACAACGATCTCGGCGGCATAGTTTGTGAAAAGTGCTTTATGGCTTCCAAGCGCAGCGCAGTGGCTGAAGACTTCGGCCTCGATGTTCCCCTCAAATTAGACCGCCACATAACGCCTCTTGTGTGGAAGAGGCTTGTCCTTGCATCGTCCGGCTCTCTCAGTCGCGAAACGAGCGAGCAAGAATCGGCGAAAAACGCTACAAGAGCCGCCTTGCGACTGATTCAGTCATACATTGAGTTCCGGGCCGGAAAAAAAATGCGAGCCCTCGAGCTTATCGAGCGCGACTGACGGATTGAGGCCCCTCGGTAAGCGATGTTTGGCGGCTCATCGACACCATTTCGCCACCGATCGCGGTCAGGCTACTAGTGCCTGGGTCCCCTTTCCGTTCGAATTGGCTCCACCAGCAAGAAGTGATGATACTTCCTGCCGTTGATTGTTCGCGTAGCTCGTTTGATAAACATCGGAACTTTGATACCAAGTGTGGTGCTCCACTGCAATAGGCTCGCGAAATGTGAGTCACTACTTCAAGGAACTCGGCAAAGTTTGAACGAAAAACTGGGCCGTGGCGCAAGAGAAGATCATCAAACAGCTTGACCACGATCTCGGATCTTTGAAGGAAGACGCAGAACGAGTAATGGCAGTTCTGGAAAAGCGATTTGCAAAATACGGACTCACTCTCCACCCCGAAAAGACCAGACTGATAGAGTTTGGACCAAAGGCGCTGGAGAAGAGTGAAAGACCGGGCGGGAAGCCGCCGGCAACATTCGTTAGCCTGTTTACTCATAGCGAAGGGCATATACGTGGAGTGCATATGGGGCTGCGCAGTAAATTGGGACTACTGCCAACAATACGTGCCTGGATGCAATGAAGGGGAACCTGGAGATCAGACAGGAGATGAGGAAGGCGGTAGTGCACCAGAGGACTTCGCCTCCGATTTCGCTCGGGCTCCCTGCAGGGACTTATTGAAGCTGAGAATTCAAAAACTAGAAGCACCCGTGCTGATCAATGTCAATTAAAAAGGATTTCGGATTGCTCCCTGTTTTTCTTCCAGTTGTGTGGAAGCAAGGGATCGAGCCCGGCGTCAGGGTTGGTAGTGAGCGTTTGAATTACGTCGTAGAGATATTCGGTTGGATTTATCTTGTGTCGCTTACAGGTGGATATGAGGGAAAGGAGCACTTCTGTGGTCGTTCCGCCTTCATCACTGCCCAGGAAGTACCAATTCTTGCGACCGCAAGCAATGCGCTTCATTTCCTGTTCCGCCAAATTGTTATGTGTGCCCTGCCAAGGTGCACTGGTTCCGTGGGTACCATGTCCCACCCGGCGACTCTCGCTCCAGCCGGAAGCACCCAGGGCGAGTCAGGAGGTGACAAATGACTTGAAGCACTCTGGGAAAACCGCCCTGTAAGGGGTGAAGCGGGCTATGCGGGCCGCAACGTGAGTGAACACTGAGCAGGCCTCGAAAGAAAGAAGAGGTCGTGGCGGACTGCGTCCTGTTGCCCCACCGCCATATGTCTGTAACGACGTATTCTTTCCAGTTCACAAGAACCGCGACAACAACCTAGGGAAGAGGCTAGAATTAGCTTGAGTTATGGCCTCTAGTGCCTGGAGGGATGCGGTGAGTTTTTTGAAAGATGTGGATCCTGAGATTTACGCGTCGATTTCGCGAGAACTCGACAGGCAAGAAAACGGACTGGAGCTTATCGCCAGCGAAAACTTCGTGAGCAAGGCGGTGCTCGAGGCGCAGGGGTCTGTTCTGACCAACAAATACGCCGAAGGTCTGCCCGGCAAGCGATATTATGGCGGCTGCGAATTTGTCGACGAAGTCGAGCGGCTGGCCATCGAGCGCGTGAAAAAGCTGTTTCACGCTCCGCATGCCAATGTTCAGCCGCACAGCGGCGCGCAGGCAAACATGGCTGTTCTATATGCGGTGCTCAATCCAGGCGATACGTACATGGGCATGGCGCTTGACCAGGGCGGGCATTTGACGCACGGATCGCCGGTCAATTTCTCGGGCAAGCTCTACCGTGCAGTTTCTTATGGCGTCGATCCGGCAACCGGTCTCATCGATTATGACAAAGTGGCGGAAATTGCCAAAAAGGAGAAACCGCAGCTCATCATGTGCGGCGCCACCAACTATCCGCGCATCATTGATTTTGCTAAATTCCGGGAGATTGCCGATGTGGTCGGTGCCAAGCTGGTAGCCGATATCGCCCACATCGCCGGTCTCGTTTGCACCGGTCTGCACCCGAGCCCGTTCCCCCATGCCCATTTCGTCACGACGACCACGCATAAGACCATGCGCGGACCGCGAGGCGGCGTCGTCATGTGTCAGGAAGAATTCGCTCAAATGATCGACAAAGCAGTGTTCCCGGGACTGCAAGGCGGGCCTTTGATGCATGTGATCGCAGCAAAGGCTGTCGCCTTCCACGAAGCGCTGCAGCCTGACTTCAAAGACTATCAGAAAAGAATCGTGGGCAATGCGCGCGCTCTTGCATCCACGCTTATGGAGAACGGGCTGAATATTGTTTCCGGCGGCACGGATAACCACCTCATGAGCGTCGATCTGAGACCGGTTGGCATGACCGGCAAGAAAGCGTGCGCCGTATTGGAAACGGTGCGCATCACAACCAACAAAAACCAAATTCCAAACGATCCTGAAAAACCAATGGTCACAAGCGGCATCCGCATCGGCACTCCGGCGGTCAGCACTCGCGGCATGGGTGTCAAAGAGATGCAACAAATCGGCAAGATGATTGCAGATAAGCTCAAAAATCCTGATGATGCGGCAACACATGAGCGCATTTTGAGAGAAGTGCAGGAGCTATGCGATCGCTTCCCGCTCTACCGCGTCGAAGAAAAACTGGTGAGAGTGAAGTGATGAGACGATAAGCGAAGCTCGACCATGCCGCCAGTAAAGCCCAGCTCAATTGCCATACGATTCTGCCAGCTCTTGTTGCTGGTGGTCGGCATCGGCTGGACATGGCTTATCTCGCAGAACAGGCTTGACGAGACGCATATCCCGGGCTTTCTCATCGCCCTTTCCGTGAGCTGGTGGCTGACTCCTGAAATCCGTGCTCGCGCTCTCAGGCTGGGGCTCGTCGACAAGCCGGGCGAAGAGAGGCGCATTCACAAAGTGCCAGTTCCGCGCCTTGGCGGTGTGGCAATATACATGAGCATGATGCTGACGATGACGCTTCTGGCGGCAATTACCGGCCGTTTTCCGCATGATGCGCGAACACCTGAAGGATTGCTTGGTGTAGCAGTTGGTGGCACGCTGATTTTCGTGCTCGGGCTGATCGACGATTTGGAATCATTGCCGGCAAAAATCAAATTGCTGGTGCAAATTCTTGCTGCCTGCGCCGCCTACTCGCTGGGTGTGCGGATCAAGGCCATTCCCATTCCGCTGGCCATGAATATTGATCTGGGATTTTTGCAAATCCATGGCGGCACCGGTCCGATAGAGCTTGGTCCATGGGCGTTGCCGCTCACGGTTGTCTGGCTTGTGGGAATCGCCAACGCCGTAAACCTGATCGACGGTATGGATGGGCTTGCTGCAGGCGTCTCGGCCATATCGGCGCTGACGATTTGGAGTGTGGCGCTGGCGCCCAATATCGACAAGCCTTATGCCGGATTGATGGCCGCCGTGCTTGCCGGCGCCCTGCTTGGTTTCCTGCGCTGGAATTTCAATCCGGCCCGCATCTTTCTTGGCGATTCAGGGGCGTATCTGACAGGATTTGTCCTGGGGGCGATATCGATAACGGGGGTGATCAAAGGCGCTGCTGCTTACACCGTGATCGTGCCCACGTTTTTGCTCGTTCTTCTCATCCTGTTCTTCCCCATTCTTGACACCAGCTGGGCTATTGTCCGGCGCGTGGCGAGCAGGCGCTCGATTTTCTCTCCTGACGCCCAGCATATCCATCACAGATTGTTGCAAGCCGGGCTTTCGCAGAAGAACACTGCTTATTTGATTTACGGCGTATCGGCTGTGCTTGGCTTTGTCGCCACCATGTTCGTCAATCAGCAGGAATATTTTCTGAAATTAGGTGCCAGCGTTCTTTTGATGGCTCTCTTCTTTGCCGAGGTATTGAATCGGCACCGCCAGCGAAGAGGAGGGGCGCCTCCGGCTGATGGCTCGGGGGAGCCTCAGGATCCTGATTCTCCGCCCGTGCCGACGAGCGCGCCGAGGACATTGGCGACAACTGCCTCGGTCGGGCTACAATCAACCATTGAAGGGCAAGGAAAGCAAGAAGCAAGCGAATCCAACGTTATAAAGCGAAGCCGCAAAAAGGCAACTTCATAAAGCGACGATCCCTGCCTGTGTGACAGTTAAGTTCTCCCCACTGGAGCTCAAGATTTTATGGTGAAAGGCATTTTTCGAGCGCAGGCTTCCTTATTGGCCATGGGGTTGAGCCTTGGTTGTGTGATGGGAACGAGGGCCCAAGCTGAGGACGCCAGGACACCTGCGGCAAAGAGCGCGGCGGCAGCCGAGCATGCCAATAGAGCAGGCAACGCCGCAAAAGACAAAGCGGCAGCAGGCAACGCCGCAAAAGAGAAAGCTCAAGAACGCGCACAAGCAGCTGCGAAGAGGAATGCAAAGGCCCCGCCTGCCGTCCCGCCCGCGAGCATGAAGGCTGCAGAAAGGAAGACAGCCTTTGCCAAAGAAAAGACAGGCGGCTCAAAAACCGCTGGAAACAAAGCACCGGCAAAGCTCAACGAAGCAAGCAGCAAAAGCGATGCGCAGCAAGAAGAAAACAAATTGCGCAGCGAGCTGGCTCAAGCAAAGAAGTTTGGAGTGACCGACCGGAGGTACCGAACGGCGCTCGGTCATCTCGCCAAACTCAACTATGAGCGCGGTGACTTCAAAGATGCCGTGCCCCTGTACAAAGAGGCAGTCGCAGACAGCAAACGAGCTCTGGACGATCTGAAACGAAAGAAGGCGGCGAAAGAAGAGATTGCTGTTGAGACGAGAGAATACGCAGAAGACCTGTCCGATCTCGCCGACTGCTATCGTGGCGAAGAGCGTTACGGCGAAGCGGCTGATGCTTACAAGCAGGCGTTGAAATTGTTGGACAGCATTGGAACGGAAGACACATTGCAGAGGGCGGCTATCGAATCCGAGCTGGCCGATGTCTATACCTCAATGAACAAATACGCGGAAGCAGAGGCACTCTACAAAACCGTACTCGACCGGCTCGAGCGCAAGCAGAACGCAAAGGAGCCGGACGCGAAAAGACTTGATGCCATTCTCGTCGACACTCTCCAAGACTATGCTATTTTGTTGAATGCTACCAAGCGCACAAAAGAAGCCGAAGCAATCTTGAATGAGGTGCGCAAGAGCTTGCATCCTTACAAGAGCGAGTCCACGGCACACGCCGATTGAAGCTGTGCCTGGCGCTGGTTTGGGAACGGCCTTTAATGGCTACAAGAGTGAGTCCACGGCCCTGAAGCTGCCTGCCTCCGAGGCGAACGGGCATTGCTTCGAGCCGGGGCTTTGAGGCAATCAGCTTGCAAGCATTTGCCGAGAGATTGGCCTTGAATGCTACCAGAGGCTGGACGAGCCACTGAATGTGGTATCGCCAGCCGGTAGCGTTTGCCTTCGGGCTAATATTTTTGCTGCGGCACCTTCATTGTCCAGTGCCGGAACTGTTGTTGATCAATCTGCTTCTACTAAAACTTTCTGCTTCATCTTGCGTCTTGCGGCGTCAAAACTTACGTATCTGCTACAGTACCAAAGTTTCGATGTCTTCTTGACATCCTTCATCTATCCTTAAGCAGTTGGGAATTTTTGTGAAAAACCTTGCGGTGGACCTCATCCAAAGTGGGAAAAAAGCGGGGCCTGCCGGACGAAATGGAAGTGATGACGGATGCACAGGGAAAAGGGCAAAATGATGACGCGCCGGCAACCTTCAAGGGGTCAGCTTTTTGATGAGGCGATGCGGCATCTGAAAGGGGAATTGCGAAGATCTTAAATCAAGGCTATCCGGACAGCCGGGACTGTTGCTTGGTCGAATGAATGCGGCGCTCAAGTGAAAGTGAGGTTTACTGGTTTTGCCCCTGCCTTTGCTGTTGGGCGAGAGCTTGAAGACGCCTTTGCTCCAATTCTTCTAACAGAGCTTTTTGCTTGGCTTCTATTTCCTTTTGATCGGCTTCTCTCTTCGCCTTCTGCAATTCGGCGGCGTGCGTCATCTTGCGCTGGCGCTCAAGGTCTTGCTTCTGCCTGATGCGCTCTCGCTCTTCCTTGGCACGTCGCTCCTCGCGTTCTTTTTCGGCGCGTGCGAGTGCTTCAGCCTCCCTCTTCTTGCGCAATCTTTCCAGATCGCTCATAAAACCCTCCCTGCCCAATCAGAAAAAAATACCCCTGAAGCCAGCTTAAGCAATGGCTGCCGTTCCGTCAAGAAGGATCGCGGGCTACAAATTAGTGGCCGGCGTGCCCTATTCGCTTTCTTCGTCCGGAATGGGAATGAGGCTTTGCTTATATTTGCGGGCGACACCCGTTTTGTTGGCTGCTTCAACCACGGCTTTTGCGACCTGGGGCACGATGTCTTTGTTGAATACGCCGGGAATGATGTATTCCTCATTGAGCTCGCTGTCTGAAATCACTGAGGCGATGGCGTTTGCAGCTGCGAGTTTCATCTCCTCATTGATATCGGTTGCGTGGCAATCCAGCGCGCCGCGAAAGATGCCGGGGAAGCAGAGGACATTATTGATTTGGTTTGGATAGTCAGAACGTCCTGTAGCCATGATGCGCACGTACGGCGCCGCTTCTTCGGGCATGATTTCCGGAACGGGATTGGCCATGGCAAAGACGATGGCATCGCGTGCCATTTGCTTGAGGCTGTCGGCACCAATTGTTCCCGGACCGGATAAGCCGAGAAAGAGATCCGCTCCTTTCATGGCTTCCGTGATCGATCCTTTGAAGACCGAAGGATTGGTGTTTTCGGCAAACCAATCCTTCATGAAGTTCATGTGCTCGCCGCGGCCTTTGTAGATGGCGCCCACTCTGTCGAAGCCGATGATCTCCCGCACGCCGGCGCTGATCAAGATTTTCGAGCAAGCAACGCCTGCCGCGCCCACGCCGCTGACAATCACCTTCAGGTCGCCCATCTTCTTGTTAACGATTTTAAGCGCATTGATCAAGGCCGCCAAAACGACCACAGCGGTTCCGTGCTGATCGTCGTGGAAAACTGGAATATCCAGCTCTTGCTTGAGACGTTGCTCTACTTCAAAGCAGCGGGGCGCTGAAATGTCCTCCAGATTGATGCCACCAAATACGGGGGCAATGTATTTGACTGCCTTGATGATCTCTTCGGTGTCTTTTGTCGCCAGACATATCGGATAGGCGTCGATCTTGGCGAATTCTTTGAAAAGCATGGCCTTGCCTTCCATCACCGGCAGTGCCGCCTCCGGACCGATGTCGCCCAGTCCCAAAACAGCAGTTCCGTCCGTCACCACGGCCACCGAATTGCGTTTGATGGTCAGCTTGTAAACATTTTCGGGCTCTTTGGCGATTGCCATGCAAACCCTGGCCACGCCCGGAGTATAAGCCATTGAAAGATCGTCTCTTGTCGCCAGCGGCACTTTGTTGGTTACGCGAATCTTGCCGCCCAGGTGCATGAGAAACGTTCGGTCTGAAACGTTCACCACTTGAATGCCTTCCAATTTGTTGAGCTCTTTTACCAGCTCCTCGCCATGATCGGAATCGCGCACTTTCACGGTGATGTCACGGATGATGTGGTTTTTCTCGAAGCCATGGATGTCTATGGCACCAATGTCGCCACCAACCTCTCCGATGAGAGATGTCACCTTGCCAAGCATGCCCGGAAGATTCTTGATTTTCAGCCTCAGGGTGAGGCTGTAGCTGGCGCTCGGCTTCAAGAGATGTTGGGCGCCGGTGTCCTTCGGGCTTTCGCTGTTTTTTGCCGTTTTTGTTGTAGTCATCTTTAACTCCAAAGCTTTCCAAAAAAGCGACCGGATTTCGTCATGCGCACGGTGTCGAGCGGGCATTTTGACAGGGAGTCCCTTGACTGCGCCGGACTTAATTGCCAACTGATGTGTTAAGCTGGACCTTCTGTTAAGGATAACGCTGTTCTTGTCAGCGTGGGCTTTATGCAAGCGCCAATTTATTGTTAATTCTGCTGACCGGGTTCGCGTGTCCATGGCTGAGTCGGCACAGTGCGCATGAGTTATCAACAGGAGGCGGTATGAAAGATAGAGAGATCATTGGCAACTACGAGGTGGCAGACAACGATCTGGTAACGCGTCGCGAAGTACTGGTCATGGGTGCAATCGCCGCTGCCGGATCTCTTGTTGCAAACGCCCCGGCAAGAGCGGCAGCGCAGCCGCCGGCAGCCGCAGTCGCTGCCACCAACGAGCCTTATGTGGCAAAGGATTTTTCTTCGCTGATTACGAAAAAACTGGATGGATTGTCAGCCAGCCAGATTGAGCAGCACCTCAAGCTGTACAAAGGCTACGTGGACAAGTGCAATGACATTCACAGCAAACTCAAGGATGTCGATTTGAAGTCGGCAAACGCAACCTACTCGCCCCTGCGCGAGCTTTTGATGGAACAGAGCTTTGCCGTAAACGGCGTCATTTATCACGAGCTTTATTTCGGCAATCTGGGCGGAAAGGGCGGCGAGCCGCAGGGCGACTTGAAAGCGGCCATAGACGAGCGTTGGGGCGGAAGCGCCAAATTCAATGATTTCCTCAAAGCGGCCGGCAAATCAATGCGCGGCTGGGTTGTGATTGGCTACAATACGCGCGGCGGTTATATCGATGCCTTCGGTCTCGATACCCATAATATGTTTTCGCCGGCCAATATTGTTCCCCTCATTGTGCTCGATGTCTACGAACATGCTTATATGATTGATTACGGCATCGATCGCGGCAAATATCTGGATGCGTTTTTGCGCAATCTGGACTGGGATGTCGTGGCAAAACGCCTGAGCATCACGCGCAAGCATCCGACCGGGCAGGACTCGACCGCTTGAGCGTGCTCAGGCTATAAAAACAAGGTAGTTGCCGCTTCTAAAGCCTTAAAGAAGGCCAAACTTCTTGCGGTCAGCAATCGGCAGATAATGCCAATCTGGATTGGTGACCGGCCTAATGCGAGATGATGAAGCTCAGCTCGCGCT
Organism: Candidatus Obscuribacterales bacterium; assembly: GCA_036703705.1. Taxonomy (GTDB): domain Bacteria; phylum Cyanobacteriota; class Vampirovibrionia; order Obscuribacterales; family Obscuribacteraceae; genus DATNRC01. Next base: position 2,991 of record DATNRC010000494.1, on the reverse strand, counting down.
TGTTGGGGCCGCTTACGTCTTCTTCGCTGTTGTCCGAAGAAGCGAGCTGGAATCCGTTTTTGTTCAAAGCCGCTTTGGGAAGAATTTTCACGTCGCGCTCTTTGGCTTGCACCGGCCGCGAGAAGTAAATCTTGGACTCACTGACCATTTTTCTGTATTCGGCAAGCGAGATCTCAGCGGCGCGGAACGGGCTGTTGGGCACAGTACTGAGCGCTATGGAGAGCGGCTTCTCCGTTACGGGATAAGCGTAGACGAAAATTCTCTCCTTCACCTTGGGCTGTCCTTTCGGCAAAGAGACCTGATATTCAAAGGGGCTTTCCGGTCCGCCGAAGGAAATCGTTTCGCCGGCGCGCAGCAGCGTTTTATGCTGGTATTCGTTGGGGAAAAGCTGTTTGAGCTTGCCCATGCCGTCGAAGTCAAAAATCATGACGTTGCAGTCTTGCGTCGCGGAGACCGTCACCTGCATCTTTTCGCCATTTTTGTAAATGGGGTTGCGGCCGCTCTTATTGAGAGAGACTTTGATGATCGGATTGGAGTCGACTGCTTCTTCAGCCGGGTTTTGCAAATTTGTCGAATTAGATGTGCTTGCTACCTGCTTGCGGCCTTCCGGGCGACCGGCACTGCCGGCGGTGGCAGTATCGCTTTTTGCCGGCAAGCCGGTTTTCTTGGCAGGAACGAATTGCTTGACGGCTGCTTTGTGCGGTGCCGCATGAAACAGCAGAGCCGCCTGCTTCAGAGGCGCCTTCGTGGCGCGCTTAATGGGCTGGGGCAGGGTTTTCTTTGCCCTCTCTTCATCCAGTGGTATCAGGATGATGGCTCTATCGCGAGACTTCTTCAAATCCGCCGCGGACGGCCCTTCTTCGCGCGCCGGCGCTGCCTGCTCTTTGTTTGCGGGCTCTAAAGCACCGGCGTCCGTCGCCGCCAAAGGCACGGATGACAAGCCGAAGATGGCTCCAAGGAGAGCAAAAGCCTTAAGAGATCTCATAATGTATCCTCGCTAAATCTAAGCAAGTGACTGCTTTACTGTGCTGTCTTGGTGTCCTCGCCAGGCAAGGTTGCAACAGGACCGTTCATTACCAAGTGTAAGACTTTATCCGGATCTTTTCTCTGTAACTTGTCAATCCTCTCAAATAGCTCACGTGAGGATAGTTTCACAATGCCGGTCTTGTCCGGATCTGCTTCCTCCAGATTGTTATACAGTTTGGCGTCGAAATTTAGGAGCACCCAATGTAATTTTGCCGGATCTCGCGACACTGCTAACTTCATGCCGCCCAGTTTTTCGATAGTTTGCGGGGTTCCCGCCTTTACCCAGGGCAGGCTGCCTTTGAAAGGGTAGAGCAAAAGGACGTCCTTATCGTCGACGACCTGGAAGAGATACACATAGCAGTCGGATCGGGTGCGAAAGGTGATAGCCAGCGGATCACGATCGTGGTATTCGTTGGCCGGCTTGTCGAACGAAACTGTAAGGGGCATGATTTGCGGTTGCTTCACGCGCCAGGCTCCCACCTGCGGTTGAATGAGGAAGTACATGGCGGCGGCAAAGGTAATCAGCCCGGCAAGGACATATGCTGCGGCTTTCAGTCCCAGGTTTCGATCAGCCGCTTTTTCCTTGGAGACATAGGTTTCCACCACACCCAAATCCTTGAGCGCATCTATCCATAAAGCAAGCCTTATGGAGGTCGTCGGCAAGTTGAGCCCGGGCAGGCTGGCTGTGTCTCCGCAATGCATGGCCACTACCGTCGTGCCGTCGAAAATCGGTGCTCCTGAGTCACCGGGCGCGAGCGCCAGATCGTGAAGGAGATGAAAGTTGTCGTGCCGTCTCAATTCGCCAAGCATGCGGCCCAGTTGAGCAAGCGGTCGCGGCGAGGTCGTATATTGCCCGAGGTGGACAGGAAAGCGGATGGCGGAAAGGGGCTGGTAATTCCTGATTGGTTTTTCGAAGGCTATAGGCAGAGGAAGAGTCAGGCTTTCCGGCGGCATCAGCTCAGCAATCAGTGCCGCCGCGTCAAATTTCACTAATTGGTCGGATTGTCTGACAAAGCTGGGATGAAGAATGATTTGCTCCACTGCATAGCTGTTGCCGGAGTAAGGAAAGCGCACAATGAGGCGCTCAGGCTGGGAGATAAATGGTTCGACCACATGGCCGCAGGTGACAAGCTTGTTGGGCGCGGCGAGCCAAGCCTGGCCGAGCACCGTTTCGTGTTCACCCTCCCTTGTCACCACGTGAGCAAGCGCCGCACTATACTCGTCTGGATCTTCGGGAACTCCGCCCGTATGGTGCAAACTTTCGGTCAATGACATATAGCGGACAATTTCCCATCCAGAACCGGACTTAAGGAGACCAAAGTACCGTCGCAATCAAGAGGTTCAGAGTGCAACAACCACGACTCCGATTATAGGCGATTGGCCTCGCTAATTGGGTGGCCGAGCGCGGCCGGCGAGCCCTCTTTTGTTTACAACATGGCATGGAGCTCATCGAGGGTTCGCCATACAGTGCCGGAGAGGGTATGATTAACCACTTAGTGTTGCCCCAAGGCGCGCGTTTTCCTTTCTGAGTAATTTTGCAAGTGCTCTCCAGCAAAACATGTATCGAAGAGATATTGCAGATTGCGCCCGAATGGGAGCAGATCCTGCAATCGGTTGAGGGGGAGCAAGAAGGCGGCGTCAGTCCTCTGGCGTTTTTCGAGCGTCTCGGCGCCATGGCCTTATATAGGAAAGCCCAATCTCTTACGGACAAAAGAGATACATTCATCAATCTCGTGCGCGACTTTTATTTGCAGCCGCTTCTGGCGCGCATGGTGACGAACAATCAAAACCTGAGACGTTTTTCCAGCCAGCGTCGCATAGCGCCTGATGAATTGCGCAGGCAAGCGGTCTCCTTCGCCGGCGAAATAGCTGAGAAGCTGGAAGCGGCCTTGAGGAAACAGCTCAATCAAGGCGCGGACGACGGCTTCAAGGTGCTTCTTCCTGCGTACGTTCAGCGTTCCGTGC
>DATNRC010000493.1:0-6974 GCA_036703705.1 Candidatus Obscuribacterales bacterium | reverse complement strand
GATTGGGCTTTCGGATTATGCGCCCGTAGGACCAGTTACCAAGGCGCCGGACGGCTTCTACACGCCCGTCATGTCGCTCAACACGATTCTGGGAACCATTCGACTGGACTATATCATCGGTGAGGAGATTCCCAAATACGCATATAAGTCGACGAGCGGCAACGTGAGCAATCCACCTTCAATGACCTGGTGGAAAACGCTCGCCGACAGAGACTATAACAACGCAATGCAGGCGAGGGCAAATCTCATTAACGTCCTCAAGGCCGCCTGCACTCCAGCGGGTTCTTCTCAGGCAAGAGATCTGCAGGGACAGCAAGTAACGCCGTATCAGAGCGCTGAAGCTGCCTACAAGCAGAACCAGGTGCGCCAGACGGGCTCTCAATACGTCGCCAACTCGCTGCAAATAAGCCTCGGCTGCATCAACGGTTTAGGCTCTGAGACCACCGTCCAGATTCCTCAGCCGAGCAGCCTTGCCCAGGTCAACGGCAAGCCTACGCAAAATGGCAAGTACCTTGCTTATATCAACTACAAATTGAACAATGGCAAGGACTTCGTGTTCTGCGCCGCCGGCAGCACCATACGACTGGTTGATCCTCAAAAATGGACTCCAACCATCAGCAGTTTGCCTTATGACTTCCCAACTGTAGTGCGTGCTCAAGCGCTGCACAAATTCTGGGAAAACGGCAGCAAAAAGGGCTCTCAGCACGTTATACGCCAGGTTGCCTGCGCTACCCCGGCCTGCATTCCAGACCCGAGACCGGCGCCCGGCATCCTCGCCATCGATATGCCCGACGGCAACAAAGCACCGTCAATCGACATTCCCTGGGACTTGATTTCCCAGACCCAGCTCAACTTCGGCGGTACAAATGCCAAATTCCGTCAAGCACTCAACGGCGACTACATCGGACCGGGCAGCCCGGGCAGCTTATCGACCACCGACTACCCCAACTGGTGGCCGCAGCAGCCAGCATTCGGCTTGGCCGGTGGCTTCTATGACTTCGTACGTGAAGGAGGACCCAAGGTCAACATCAGTTCAGTGCAAGGCATGTTGAATGGAGTCGGGATCCCCAACGGATTCTTCACTCCCAACAAGGTCTACAAATACACCTTCGACCAGGCCGGCAATGTCGTGATGGCCGAAAAACCACACGCCTTGGGTCAAGAGCCGTACATCGTCCTGTCGGACAAACAGCTGTACATGCAGGGTGATGACGCTCTGGACGACATCAAGACAGCGCAAAGGCAAACAGGCGTTGATCCCAATACCGGACTGCCGATTTATACGAACACGAACCTGCCAACCAACTGGCAGATCTACATGAAGGATGAAGTTCGCCAGTGGGGGGACACTTTCGGAGGTCAACACGCCGGACAACCAGTGCCACTCACCGGCACACCGCTGGCTTCGAGCTTCAGCGAAAAGTGGATTGCTTGCCTGCCCAATCCGTTGCCCGATACGGCCATCGCCATGAACGGCAGCAGCGGCACGGTCAAGCTTGGTGACGTCGGAACCGGTCACGTGGGCGCATTTCCCGCCCTCATGTGGGACCGCATCCCGGCGGCAATGAATCCCCTTCTCGGTAAATTCGAGAACCATAACAGTGCAGGCGCGCTGACGATCACAACATCGGCACCCGTTCAACCTCTCGATGACTGGGTAACTTTCGGTGGCGGCTCCGTGCAGATTCTCTATCAGTACAGTGCTTCGAGTCCTTCACCGACAGGAATTCCAACCATTTACACCACCAACGGTTGCGCCGTGCACATGCGGATCCGATTTGAGGACGTGACTGATAAGTGGGATCCGAATGGAACGCCCGGACACAAGCTCAAGAAACCATAATCTCAATTGCAAGGATTATAACTTTCTCGGGACAGTGAGAGCGCCAGGCATATGCCCGGCGCTCTCTTTTTTCAATGCAGCTAGAACACGAGCTCGTTTTGATTTACAGCGCGCCGAGCCGTCCGATTACCTGGAGGATGCTGACGCTGCTGGCCCTTTGCTTAGAGAATTTTGCGCACGCACCTCGGCAAAAGCTTTGTCGATTGCTTGCGCAACTTCGAGCTTGCATTGCAACTGAGCACAAATGCGATCGTAGGCATCGGACACTCTCATTGACGGGTCCGCCACTAGAATATTGTATTCTTTGCCGACAGCAGCACCGGCATCCATGAGCGCTCTGGCTAAAGCTTCTCTATGGCTGTCGCCGCTGCCGCTAAACGTTTTGCCAACCACCGACTGACCTGCCTTGCGCGCATCATTCTGGGCATGCAAATAAAAGCGGCGGCAGATCTCAACATGACCATACTCATGGTCAGACACCAGCTTGGGCGCCTTTCTGGTGATGAACATTGTAATGGGCAGGCCAATCTTCAATCTCGCTTCTTTCACCTTTATGGACACCACATGATAGTTGCCGCTGTGTGCAGACTTGACCACATCGAATCCCAGCTCGGGCTCGAGCGTAAACCGCCATTCCGTACTTGCCGTCCTGTGATGCTCCGGCTTTTCGTCCCCTTTATCGGCGACCAGAGGCACAAGTTCTACTTTGCCGACAAACATAGGCTGCTTGTAGACGGAGACGCTTTCCTGTCTCGTGCAGGAGGTCGAAATGAGAGCACTGGAAAGCAAGCATGCCAACGCATTGATTTGCTTGTGTGCCTGCTTCACCATTTTCAGCCCTTCTCAGGAACCACCACAAAGTCATCAAAATAGGCAACGCTGTCTGCTTTTGACCACAGTCCGACCTTGCCTTTGACAGGAGCTTGCCAAACATACTCCAGCACCTTTCTGCCGTTGAAATATCCTTTTATGTTGCTGCCCTCAACCCTGAGCGCCAGTTCATGCCAATGGCCTGTTGGCGTTGTCACATGGGAAATCCACTTGAGCTTCTTGCGGTGCCCTCTTTGGTACTTCCACAAGACGATATTGTGCTCCAGCGCGTTTGCCCTGAGTATCAAATAATCGCCATTCGGCCTAATATTAAAGGCAATACCAGCGGCCTGGTCAATACGACCTGAAACCGCCTTGAAGCGCACGGTGATGTCGCCGCTGGTGAACTCATTTACGTCTTTGCAAACCGCCAGCGGAAAGTAGGCATATGTTTGCACGGGATCGAGAAATTCCGCGTAGCGCTCTCCATACAGTGCTCTAGCCTTGTCAGCAACACCGCTTGCTACTTTCCCTTTGGCCCACTTTCTGCCATCAACGGCAAAACACTTGTTGCCATGGTCGTCCACCACATACCAATCGCCTACCATTGGCGCAAAGCTCTGCGGCTCGCTGCCCGCTTTGTCTTTTTCGAAATCGAATTTCTGTCCTTGCTGAGCCTCACCTGATTTCACATCCGGTGGTGCCTGGTCGGCAGCATGAATGGCGCCCTGCCACTCACCTGGCATGGGAAGAACGCCCATCACACTCATAAGGACGGCTGCAAGACTAGCTTTTCTGAAGCATTTCACCATGTTTTCCTCCATACGACAATTTGATGCCCTGATTTGTCATCCACCAAGCGGCGAGGACAATAAGGGGAAGCACGAAATAAAACCAGAGTTGCGACGAGCTGGCATCAGCATCAAGGGGATAGCCGGGATAAGATGATGGGGCCTCAGGATCGTACACCGCGCCCGCTATTGACAACAGCACTTGCAGCACCGCGCGCTCTCCTATGGCTCCGATCTGTGTTTTGCCGCTGGCATAGTCGAATTCGAGCAAGCCATACTGTCCCTTGGTGCCACCAAATTCTTCAGTCTCCGGCGGCACCACGTAGACCACAGTCAGATCGCGTACGACTCTCCTCAGCCTGCTAAGGACCTTCTGTTCGAAGTCTATGGCAAGCGAGTCTTGTGGATCAAGATGAACAGTCATCTTCAAAGGATGGGTGAGTTTCTTGAGCGCCCTTTCAGCGGCAGGAGAAAAGGAGTTGCGACGGTGCTCGGAGTAATCCCCGTACCAAAACGCATTGCTGGAAAGCCCTGCCAATGCGCCCGCGACAAGGCCGACAGCGATAGATTGCTTCAACTTAAAAGATGTGAAATTGCCTGGTGTTATCCACACCGCAGCCAGGCATAGAAAGGCAGCTGCAGTGACGAGAAAGCCAAGAAATACCGGCAGGGCGAAAATGCCGGACTCGAACTGGCGCAACCAGGCAGTCATAGAGAGAAACGAGAGGTAGCGAGCTGCACCTGGATTGGACGCCGCAAATTCCAAAATCAATGAGCTTATTGTAAACGATAGCGTGACGATGGCTGCCGTCTGCGCAGACTCAGTAATGGCAACCGAAAAAAGTCCGATTGCTGCCACAAGCAAAGCATACAGAAAATGTCCGGCGATGAGACACACTGTTTCTGGGAGGTAGATGTGTCCTCCCAGCTGGTGCCAGAAAAAAATTGCGCACAAGCCTGGAATGAGCGTGAAAAACCAAAACAAAAGCAAAACCGCTGCCTTGACAGTCACCACAGTTAAGGAGCTGGCGCTCGATTGCAGAAGCAGCTTCAAGGAGCCGAATTGTTTCTCGCTGCCGAGGATACGGATGGCGACAAAAGGAAAAAGAAAAGTGACCACAAGGTACAACGAAGAGAATGTGGGCACGAGGATGCCATCGAGGGGTGCCATGCGGGACACGGCCAGCTCCTCTCCAATCACCGATTTGCTCGCCTCTCCGTAAAGATCCACGGCCTCAACGAAGCTGTATCCCACAAGCGGGCAAAGGACAAGCATCATCAACCAGAAGGCCTTCGAGCATGTGACTTCTCGAATCTCTTTGAGAAATAGCGGTCTCAGTATCGTTAAGATGTTTTAGCCTCCACGCCCCACTACGTCAAAGCGATGAAAAGATCTTCGAGACTTCCATCTGGAAGTCCGGCTTTCGCTCTAAGATCGTCCAGAGAGCCGCCCCCCAAAACTTTGCCTTCATTGAGAAGCAAAAGGCGATCGGAAATTCGCTGGGCATCAATAATTTGATGAATCGATAAGATAAGACAACGGCCGTTGTCTCTTTCTTCCTGAAGAACCGAGACAACTTCCTTCACTTGTTTTACGTCAAGACCCTCGAACGGCTCATCCAGAAGAACTATTGGCCGCGGGCTCATCAGTCCTAACGTCAAAAGCAATCGCTTTTGAAAACCGCGCGAAAGCTCGCCCACTTTTTTCTCCAGCACTTGACTGAGACGCAACCTTTCAATCAATTTCTCCATGCGACTGGTGCCCGTGCCGAATATATCCCTGAAAAAAAGCAGTGTCGCCATAACACCATGTTCAGGATATGGCAGGACCTGATCGGGCTGATAGAACACAAATTGCTTGCGCTGCTGTGCCTTGATTGCCGTCCCGCCAACGATCACAGCTCCGGAATTGATGGGCTGCAAGCCAGCGATGCACTCCATGAGTGTCGTTTTCCCTGCCCCATTGGGCCCGATTATGCCGACAATCTCACGCTCGGACACAGAAAAGGAGATGTCCTTAAGCACCTGAAAGCGGCCAAGGATCCTCGTCAATTCACTGACTTCGAGCAATGGTGTAGCGGCCAGCATGTCAATCAGACACCACTCTACATGCCGTCCGCGTACATGCCGAGCTGTTTCTCTATGAACATGAGCTTTTCCTGAGCTTTCATCATCGCTTCAGGATCGTTAATCCGCGCTACGTATGGCTCCACTTCGTTGAACAACATGGCATGCAAATAGGTCACGTTTTCTCCTCGCCCGGCCCGCCTGCGCAGCTCCATCAGCACTCGCTGGCGCCTGGGCTCCCACATGCCTGAACCAACATTCTTGCTCAAAGCCAGCTTGGACCGTGCATCATTCAGTCCAGCCATTGCCTTATTGTGCGCTTCCACTCTCGCCTGCGCTTGAGCGACGCACTGGATGCCGTCCCTGGAGATGTCCTCATCCAGCTTATCCAGCGGCGCGTCGATAATTGTCGAGCCGCCGCTTTTTATCTGCTGCTCAATGGCCATGAATGACGCCCACAACTTCGAAACATTCCAATTGGCATTTGCCAGCTTCCGCAGGTTCATGTAAGTCTGATTACGATCTTCGTATTTATAGCCGCGCACACATTGATAGGCCAAAACGACGGCCGGCGTAACGTTGCCGGCCACGCCTGTGCTGCTGCCACCACCGACGGAGCCGCTGGTCACAGCCAGGGCATCGAACAACAATTGCTGCGACAGCTCGCCGGAGGCAAAGCGCTGGACCAGTCCCTCCGATACCACGACCTGGCGATAATTCGAGCGATTAGTGGCGTCGTAAAACATCACCGTGACCGATTTGACATCGGCGCCAAAGCGATCTTTGACAGCTTTAGTAATGAGAACGGCATCGATTTTGAGGTCTTTCTCCTGGGCCTTGGGGTTGCGGTAAGTGGAAACGATGATCTGCCCTCGATCGTAAGTTGCGCTCAGACTTTGCCCGGCAGGAAGCACTTTGGCGGCATTTATGGCGCCGACAATTTCGGCAGAGGAAGGTACGGCCTGTGCCGAGCCGCTGCCCCAAAGTCCAAGACCTGCCACCATGCAAGCCGCAAGAACTGCATTCAATCTGAATTTCACTTTCGCCACCTGTTTGGTAAGAGCCACGACTGAAACCTATTTTAGCGTGGCTTAAGCAAAATTCGCCCGCCGGCAAGAGCAAGGGTGACGCTTGGCGCCACCCTTACAGTTTTGAGCTTTGCTTAGCTTCTACTCGGCCGCGACCAGCTCGTCGCTTTCGGCAGCCTGCTCCTCCGCTTCTTTCGCTTTCGCCGGTTTGGAGGGCTTATCTTCGGTTCCTTCCAGAACGACTTCGACAGTGATTTCGGCATGCGCGTCCTGGGCCAGCTTGACGACTGCCTTGTAGGTGCCGAGCGCGCTTATGTCCTCGGAAGGCTTGACATTTCTCTTGTCAATCTCGAAGCCAAGCTGTTTTTCAAGGATTGAAGCGATTTCCTTATTGGTTATCTTGCCGTAAAGTTTTCCGCCTTCACCAGCTTTAGC
>DATNRC010000492.1:0-3828 GCA_036703705.1 Candidatus Obscuribacterales bacterium | reverse complement strand
GAGCGGCGGTGATAGTTCGGATTGAAGCCCTGATCCGAGAACTCCTCGCTGATGAGCACGGCCTTCCAGCCGTGATCGAGGAATCCCGCGTGGTCAGAGCGATCATCAACCGCGTGGTTGTGCGTGTCGACCGCATTGAGCGACAGTCCGTACTGCGCGACAGCACGCACGAGGGCGACGACGAGCTCATGCGAGCCGTTCTTGTCCTCGGTGTCGTGAATGTCCACGCGATTGCCGGGCAGCGCGCAGTAGCCGACCATGTCCATCTGGAAAACGCCCAGAATGTCCGCCTTCTCCGCCGCGCACTTGTCGCTGTACTTGTACGAGCCCCAGAGCCCCTGCTCCTCGCCCGTAAAGTGCACGAAACGCACGGTGTAAGCCAGCGGCAAATCCTTGAGCGCACGCGCCACTTCCGTAACGGCGATCGTTCCCGAACCATCGTCATCGGCGCCGGGGGCGACCGACTCGGACGACCAGGGGCTGCCGACCGTCGCATCGAGGTGACCGCTGACGATCACGATCTTCTCCGGGTTGACCTTGCCGGGAAGCTCGGCAACCAGGTTGAAGTAGGTCTTGCCACGCACCTGATAGGGCACGCGGACGGCGGTCATGCCGATGGAGGCGTAGAACTCCTCCAGCCAGGTCATGGCCACGTCGATGTCCTTGTGGTGGCTGTTTCGGCTTGCGATCTTGACGACCTTGCCGCGCACGCGCGTGTCCACTTCGCCCGACAGCTGATTGAGCCGATCGCGTACGACCGCCTCGCTGACGTTGGCGAGAGCCTGCTTGACGCGCGCATCGGGGGCAGGCAGGTTGGTGGTGTCGATCTTCGGTGCCTTGAGAGGCAGCGCGGCAAGACGACGATCGAACTTGCAACCGCCGACGTGAGCCTTGCCCTTGTGAACAGGCGAGAACTCTTCCGTCGGACGGCGATTGCGGCGGGCAAACGCGGAAATGACGACGATTGCCAGCACAAGAATGATCAGCCCGAGAGGGCTAAAGATGGTGTCCAACATGTGAATCTCCTATCCGAGCTGACAGAACTGGCACAACGTCGCCAGCTGTTGCCCTTGGTTTGAATTTCCAGTCAGGCACTCATGCCAAGACCCAACCCCGACTGCGCACTTTTGTGCAGGCAGCAGACTCGTCTCACTAGCGGTGCGTTATTTGAGGAGGGGGTGAGCGGAAAATCCTTGGTCTTAGATCATGAGTTTCGAAAGGTAAGTCCAAGATAAAGGTTTGTGGAAAGCGAAAGCAATGAAATCCCTTTTTAAGACTCGGAGTCGCGCGGTAGTACCTGCAGATGAAACACAAGCAGAATTAGCGCAAGCAGTTGGCAACCCCTCGAGCTGAACTCCCAAATATGGGCTTTTCCGCAAATCGAAGCAAAAGATAACCTGGCTCAGTCAGCATTTTGCTGCGTCAACGTCCGCCAATGATGACATTCGTCATCGGCACTTGATAACCGCATTCACTACTATCGCAACCAGCGCCAACTTGGTGACGCTGATTCAAACACTATGGTGAGAAGTGCCAGCTTATGTCAAAAGTGACATATAATTTCCGCTTTTTCATGTCAAATGTGACAAATTTGGCCGTGTTTACGTGACATCAGGCTCGAAACCTTGTCAGATTTGACATATCGTCCGAGCGCAAACCTTAGCCCTCATCAAGATACATTTTTACTTGCTCGTTAAACGACTCTTGATCGAGAAACCAAGCTCGAGGAGCACCACGATCAGAGGAAAGCTGGTGCATCCAGAAAGACGGCTTCGGTGGCGTCTTGTCCGTCCATTCTGCCTGGCTGTCATATACCAAATACACGTCCCATGCGGGTTTCGTCAGTCCGAGCACGGGTGCGAATGCCTCACTAATCGACTTTTCACCGTCCCATCTGTGTTTCACTCTTCTGTCAATTAATTCAGTCGCTTGCCGGTCGGCGGATTCGTGCGTGTCTCCATCGATCATCGGCACAAATACGATTAGACCGCTGAAATTGCCATGCTTGAACCGTTCAAACGTGCGCTGCACAACCCGGTGCCCGTTGACACACTCAAGTCAAGTCGGCGATAGAAGGGCTATCAGTCTGAGATTCCCCTTACGAGCATTGAATTCTTGTCTCAGTGCTTCAAGGTCAATGGACGCCGTTCCTCGCTCATGCGTTGCCTTGCCCGACTCCGCCGCCGTTCCTCCGGAATCTGCGGGCTTGCTCTCTTCCGAACTTCCTTCAACCTTCAATGGCTCCCTCCCCTTCAATTGCGCGCCGCATGCAGCGCAATCAAGCCAACTGTATCTGCCGCCCTCATGTCACGAAAAGACGTCCAGGCATCGCTTCGATATTGCCTCCAACCATTCTCTCTAGATTTTCCAGTTTCGTCCGCAAACTTCTGAGAATTGCCTGCCTAAAGGTTAGTTACCGTGGAACAACATAGGAGCTACCGGAGGTGATCGAGTAGCCAATATAGTATCTTGAAAAAAGTCAAGCTTACTGCCCACATACAGCAAGAGGCAAGGGAAAAGACGTGTCATCAGTATTCAGGCGCCCCAATACAAATATCAGGCTTGGCGAGTTGTTAGTTCAGGCAGGCATGCTGACTCAGGATCAGCTGGCGGAAGCGATCCGGCACTCGAAAGGTAAGCGACTGCAGATAGGACAGATTCTCGTTATGTGCGGCTTTCTTACGCCGCGCGACTTGCAGTCGGTTTTGCAAGCGCAATCAATGATCCGCGACAAAACAATTGATCTCAGCCTTGCCGTGCGCTGCTTGAAGATCGCATTCAAGATGGGCTCTACTTTTGACGAAGTGCTGGACAACCACGAAGAAGCACCGGTAAAGCGGGCTCCCACGGGCAGGCTGGGCGAACTGCTTCTAGAGGCAGGAGTCCTGAGGTGGGATCAGCTGGCGCGCGCCATGGATCAGAGTTTGCAGACAGGGTTGCCGTTGGGACGAATGCTGGTTTTGCATCAGGTCATAACAGATGCGGTGCTCAACGCGGTTTTGGATATTCAGGTGCGGTTGCGCGACGAGATGCTGACGCGGGAAGAGGCCGTGCAAGCCGTGAGGCTGGCAGCGGGACTGCCTATCGGCCACGATGATGCGCAAGCCGCTCAAAAAGCGCAAGAGCCACGGCGGCGCGGCATAAGGCTTGGCGAACTCCTGGTGTTGTCGGGCGTGCTTTCGGAAACAGATGTGATGAACGCCCTTGAATGGGGCCTCGTTAACGAGCAGCCGATTGGACAGGTGCTTGTCAGTCGCGGTCTGATAACGCACGAGCTGCTGGACGCGTCTCTGCAATTGCAAAAGCGCATCGACGAGAGTACCCTCGATGCGCTGAAAGCAGCTGAATGCCTGGGGCGCATTCACGAAGAAAAGATTTCCCTGGAGGAAGCCCTCAAAGAGGCGGAGTCGTCCGAACCGCCAATGAAGCCGGGGCTCACCTACGACAAGATGCTGACGCTCGCCCGCGTAGTAACCCAGGAAGACATTCAATCGGCATTCGACATCAGCCAGAAAAGCCCGCAAATCATCGGCAAAGTGCTCGTGCTCACCGGTTCTGTCGATGCACCGACAGTTCAAGCCACGCTCAGGTGCTATCAACTCCTTTCCAAGGGGTGGATTTCCCAGGACGACGCCGTTGCAGCTCTCGATTACTGCCTGCATCAGAGACCGAACAAAAAAATCAACTTCGACCAGGCCCTCAAAGAACTGGGCTGGAGTCCTAATCGTCGCTTGAGAATGGAGGGCGAAGCTGCGCCGGTGCCTGAGAAAGTGACCGATCAGCCGGAGCTGCCCACTGTGGAGGACGAGCTCCATGAAGCCGTAGCGG
>DATNRC010000491.1:0-7116 GCA_036703705.1 Candidatus Obscuribacterales bacterium | reverse complement strand
GCTGGAAGGCGAACTTGATGAAGATACAGGTGTCTTTAGCGGCGATGCATTCCTCCAAGGAGAAGATCCTGACTTCAAAGCCGCCGATGCACAAGACCTTTTGCAGGCTCTCGCTGAGATGGGCGTCAAAAAGATGAATGGCAAATTCGTCGTCTCGCCTTTGTTCTCGCTGAGATCGAGCGCAGATCCGCTTTCATCAGCAAAGGGCGTATTGAGGATATTCAGAGCCGGCAGTGCCGGCAGAAAGGTGATTCACAACGGGCCGGTTGTTGTCGGCACCGCTTCTCCGGACGCCATGACAATAGCGCGCCACGAGTCGGAAGAGCTCGTGGACACATTGAAAGTCATGCTGAGCCGTTCGCTCAACCATGTTGCCGAACAGATAGGCCGCGTCGTTGGCGGGGTGAAGAAGCTCGAGGAATTCGCAGTTGATGACATTGGCATTCCTTCTCAGAACATTCACCTATCCACGGCAAGCGGACTGGGGCGAAACCGGATGACGCCCAAAGATATGATGATGGTGCTGCTTGCTCTCAAGGACGAGCTTGGCTCGCACGATATGGAATTGCACGACATTCTTCCGGTGGCGGGTGTCGACTCCGGGACTCTGAAAGAACGATTCACAAATGAGGTAGAGCGCGGAAGCGTGGTGGCAAAGACTGGAACTCTGACGACAACCGATGGTGGCGTCAGCGCGCTTGTCGGTATGATGCGGTCACAAAAGGAAGATCTGTTTTTCGTCATCTTCTGCTGGCATGGCGGAGTGTGCTCATTCCGCAACATGCAGGACAATCTGATACGCCAGTGGCAGGGCCAGCGCGGTGGGCCGGTGCGAGTCAATTATGATCTCGCGCAGGCGAATGGGAGAAATTAACGGACCGAGATGCTAACTTAAAGGCCCCGAATTGTAGAGCCTAGCCAATAGGAAACACTTGCCGCCTTTTACGCTTGCATGCGCTTGGCTTCTTGAGCGTCTTGACCAGGAAAGGAAGTTTGAATAGTACGCTTTCAAACAGGCAGCTAAGACATTTAATTAGGTAATCTGCACTTGTCTACTCCTCGCTGCTTCCCCATAATTTGCGGTTTCTAGTGGCACCGCTTGCGCCTGGTGGTGCCGCGCCGGGGTTGAAATCTTGTCCGTGTGGGCTGAAACCGGGACCGCCTGGAGGAGGGAAACCCGGACCGCTTTGGCCGTGAGAAGGACCAGCCCAGGAGCCGGCACCAGGACCGCCAGGAGGGGGAAAACCCGGACCGCTCTGGCCGTGAGAAGGACCAGGCCAGGAGCCGGCACCGGGACTGCTTTGAGTCCGGTAGCCAGCGCCCCGACCGGGAAATCCGCCGGGCGGCGCACTACCTCCCGGACCTTTGCGGAAGCTTTCGTCCGGTATGCCCTTGAAGCCGCGCGGAACATAGGGGTAGCTCTGAGTCAAAACGTAATAATAAGTGCCCATCGGATATTCAGGCGTAGTGCCAAATCTTCCGTTGCAATCATCCAGGTCGCCCAACCCCGCGACGTACTCATAGTCTTGAACGAAGCTGCCATCATATGCGCCACCAGGCCCGCCGCGCCTGGTGCCTTGCTTGACTCTGTAGCTTGCCTTCAGTTCTTTGAGCGCAGATTTGGGATCGTTGGCATTCGAGTAATGGCGAGGACCATAAATTGGAAATCCATCAGCAGCATAACCTATAAGCACCGGCCTGTTGTAAGCGGAGAGTCTCTCGAGCAAACCCGTGGGCACGCCATGATAGTGGTAGGCACCATTTGGCTGCACGTGAGCATTGTTGCGGTCGATGCCCAGGCGCGGACCAAGATGCATTGCTTCATATTGCCAGCCGGAAAAAGGATCGTTGTGCCACCACTCCGCCGCACCAGGATCAAGCGGTATTCCGTTCACGGCAACACCAAAGCGATCCATCCCGAGTGGAATTGTGTAGCCGGTCATCGAGGGTATGCGCGGCACTTTGAAGACATAATCCTGTGCGCTGATTGTGTTTGGATTGCCGGCATTGGGAAATTCCCCGGTGGCGTGATTCGGCAGTCCCGTCGATCGGATCACTCTGTAAGGGCCGTCAAAACTAATATTGACGTTGGTGCCGGCTGCATGGGCAGGGGCGAGCGCCAAATTCAAAAGCGCCCATGGATCGAACATCTGCCCGTCATGATGGTGGTCCGATGCCAGCTGCATCTCCTGATGGTGGTGATGCGCGCCTGAAGAAACAAAATTGTGATGCCGTCGCATTGGAGCACTTGCTTGAACTGTGCGACTGTTGGGCGGTGGCGCCGACTTTCCGCCTGTGGCGCTATTGTTTCTGACGCCGTTTCTGCTCGCAGCACGTCCTTTCGCATCGTCACGATGATTTTCCTGCCCATGCATGCCGCTCGGAGCTTGTGCGATCTGATGCATGGCACGCAGCGCTTCCCAGCGGGCTTCCTGGGTGCGAGCGGATTCATCACGATGACAGGCTGCCCATTTGACGGCGTCATTTGCCGGGCAAAATGAGCGCATCGATCGCAAAATATCCCACGGGTTGGCTGAGGACGTCCGGGCTCTGTTTGAATTCTGTTTTGTCGTCCGGCTGTGATGCACGTGCGCCGTCTGCCCAGAATGAGCATCTGCTCGCAATGCGCACAAAAACACAGCGAGGAAAACGAGGAGATGTGTCATGATGCCGGGTGACCTGCGTGAGCCGCTTTAGACAAATATAGCGGCCCATCATCTATATATGCTGATTGTGGAGAAATTGGGGAGATTGTTAAATCTGGCTCGCCGCCTTATTCAGGTCCACGGCAATATTGGCGCAGCGCAATTGGAGCCCCAATTCTATCTGCCACCGTTTTTCACCATTTTCGTCCAGCCGGATGCAAGCACAGCCGTAGGGAGCAAAAAGCGCGTGCAGCGCTTCGTTCGTCAGAATGCAAATGTGCTCTTTGCCGAATTTTCCGATTATGCAGCCGGCATCGAGCATGAGTTTAGGATTGGCTGTGCTGCTGTTGCTATCGGTGTCAGCTTCGACAACAACAATTGCCATATGCGCGCTGTTGTCGGCGATCCGATTGATGATGGTTGAGCTGTCTTGGCGCTGGGAAATGTGATGGATGTTCAATTCCATCTTCTTGAGCAGGGTCAGAACAGCCTGCGCAAAAGGAGCGCTCTCGTTGCTGAAGACGAGAACTGTTGCCTCGCTGGCATTAAGCGGGACAATACCTGGCGAGTTTTTTTTCTTTTCGAGCATCTGGAGAATGTTGCCAAGCTCTGTGAGCGTGCGCCCGATTCCCTGGCGGTAAGCCTTTTCGTCTCTTGCTTGAGCGCGGGCTGGATTTTGAAATCCGACGCTCATCTGCCTCTGTGCGTCATACATATCCCAACGTTCGTACTTTTTGAATTCCTGGGAATCTCCGCCAAAGATCTCGCGCAGATCGTTAATCATGACCGCCTTGAAGGCGTGAAGGCGACTCATATCAAGCTGCTTTTGCCGGTTGATATCTTCCAGCTCACTCACGCGGCGCTGTATTTTCTCAATTGCTTGATTGATTCGCTCCGCAGTCAGCCGGTTGGCATTTGAATCGTTGAATTTGTCCGTCAATTCGCATTCTTCAAAAGGGGATGTGCAGACCATTTTAGCAGTCCAGCATTGCCTTGCGACGTGCTTCGCATGTGCTCATTTGCAATTGGCGCCCTTTGATGCGGGCTTATCCTACTTGCCGGATGGCTGATTCCGCGTCCATGCTCATTGCGTGGAACTACACGCGCAGCCCGGTGTTCATGAAGCGATTCGATGAGTCGGTAAGGCAATTGGATGAGGGAATCGCACGGCTCAAAGTTCTCACCGCCGGTAATGCGCGTCAAAACGAACGCGCGCGAAGGTTGGAGCGCTATGAGAGACAGGTCGTCAGCATGATGACAAAGCATCAGCAGGCGTCACGAAGAGGCTCTCTGTTTTAAGCGAGAACGCAAGCAGATTGGCGACCGGACAGCCGCTTATGGAGCCGATTGGCGGCGCGGACGAAGTCACTCACCTGGATCGCGTCTTTCGCAAGATGGCCGAAGCCCTTGCAAGAGCGGAACAGCGCAAAATGGAGTTTGTGACGATGATCAGCCATGATCTGCGCACACCGCTGACGGCGATTCAGGGAACTCTTGAGCTTTGCGCCAAGGGTGCTTACGGAACACTTAGCGAACGCGGACGCATGCGCCTGGAGGATGCTGAGAAGGACTCGGACAGACTGATCAGCCTCATCAATGATTTGCTCGACATCGAGCGGCTTGAAGCAGGCAAGATGGAGTTGGTGCGCGAAGACGTCGAACTCGATCCACTCATTGAGCGCGCCATCAATTGCGTATCTGTGCTGGCTGAAGCCAAATCGGTTTCAATCAAAGCGACACCGGCATCGTTCATGGTACATGCAGACAGCGGTCGCGTGGCGCAGATATTGATCAATCTGATAGGAAATGCCATTAAATTCTCACCCGACAACTCAACCGTTTCAATCGAGCAAGTTGGAACAGCGGGCTCAGTAGAGGTGCGCATTAGAGATGAAGGACCGGGAATTGAGCCGAAGTTTCGCGACAAAATTTTTGATCGCTTTCAGCAAGTGGACAGTGACGATCATCCGGGAGGAAGCGGCTTGGGACTGGCCATTTGCAAGGCGATTGTTGAAGCTCATGGTGGCGAAATTGGCGTCGACAGCGAGCCCGGCAAGGGCAGCACGTTTTGGTTTCGTCTTTGCAGAGTGATGGACGCGCGCTGAGTTCGTCTCTGGCAAACGGTTGACAGCAGCGATCGTCATGCGCGATCAGGCGCACAGCGAAAATTATGCTAGAACAGTTGTTTCGGTCTCTTTCTCAAGGGGCAGAGCATGAGATACTGTCGGTGGTGACACTTATACTAAACCACGGCAATGCTACACACGAGATTCTGCGAATGATTGTGATGGCAGAATGCACAAGGGCGTATTGTTTTGCTGTTGTTCGATGATGTCCGAGATGCTTGCCTGCGCCAAAACTCTTTCCGCATTAGCAAAGGCCGCATCCAGCTTCTGATGCAATGGACAGAGATGCGCGTTGTCGTCTGCATGAGGTATGGGACACGACTTGACGCGGTAAATGGGCTCAACCGTGCTCATCGCGCTCAGAATGGTTATGTCCTGCGGCTCCTTTGTGAGCACGAATCCGCCGCGGACACCACGGCGCGAGGCAACCAGGCCAGCTCGAGTCATGGCGCTCATTATTTTTGACAAATAGGCAGGCGGAACTTTGGTTGAAGCAGCTATCTCTTCGGTGGTCCGCGGGCCAGGATTCATTGCCAGATAGACGACTGCACGCAGTGCGTATTCAGCGGTTTGAGATACCATCTTCTTATCCTCGGGTATGGCCTGGAGATCGACAGCCAGGAGTTGCTGATTCGTTCCCCAAATGTGTGAATTGGAGTGCGAAAGGCACCTGCAAAGTCTGACGTCGAAACCCTGGCATTGCTTTTCGGACCATAGTGTCTAGTTTATTGACTAGCCTGGGGTTAAACATCGACCTTACGGCTGATCACCCTTACTGACCCATCGGTTAATTTCGAAAGAATCTTACGCCGGGAAGGGTCCCATTTGCCTTCAACCGCAAGCGATTCAGCCCTGACGGCCGGCATTTGGCAACATACGAGCTTCTGCCCTCGGAATCTTTGACCTTCTTAAAAATGATTATGTTTTGCCGCCAAGAAATTTTTCCCGCTGCCGTGGCAAAACTCTGTGAGTGCTCAGGATAGATCAAAGCGAATGCTCTCATAGTAGAGAGAGCGTCCCAAAAAGCCTTGCATTCCCTGTCAATGGCCGCGGTGAAAAGGCTATGCGTACGCCTTATCAGCGCTAAAGCGTTGCTGCAACATTGCATACAAGCGCGGACCATTGCGTCTTGCACCAACGAGGCTTTCAATGGCTTCCCGCTCATCGGGAATAAATGAGCCTTTTTCGAGCCCGGCCTTTCTCAGTGCTCGTTCTGCGCCTGCCTGTCCCATGCCATTGACCATGTCACAGATCATCGCCACACCCAATTCGCTTCGAAAACCGTAACTTTGCGCAAGCTCTGCCGTTCGCTTGACAAATCGCCGTGCGTTGTCCACCTGGACTCTTTGAAATTCCGTGTCTGCCAGCGCAAATTTCATCCGTTCCATGAAACTCGCATCTCCCGCCATATCATAACTGCGCACCCACTCTTCATCGAGCATGTTGCGTGAGTACTCGCCGAATATCTGATTGAACTTCTGAGGGTTGGATTCGTGCCAGTCTCGAATCAGCCCAGGCAGTGCTCCTGCCTTTTGATTGCTCTGGCGGATGCCCACGGAAATGCCATAACCGTTGTCATCCCAATTGATTGCGGTTAGCCCTCCTTCGTGCGCGCTTATGTTGGCGATAACGCGATCCGCGAAATCATTCATATTGAGCAACTTTCCCAATTTTCCAGAGGCAACGTCTCTTCGCAAGGAGAGATCTTCGGGAAAGCGTTGATTGTGATCGCGAGCATTGTCAGTTGGCTGCCAAGCATCAGAAGAATACTGCATGCCTCCCGTGATGCTCGGCTCGGTCGGACTATAGGACGCACGCATGAATGCATCTGCTTGCACGTTCATTCCACCACCGTGATATCCAGGACCAGGCATGAAGAAGCTCTCTGGATGGGGCACCCCTGCCTGCTGTGCAGTTCGCATGAATGCATCCATGCGATATGCATCGCCATCGACACCACTCATTGGTATTGCCTGCTCGTAAGCATGGGGCGGCTCGAATCCGCACTGGGGAAGCAGTCGCGGATCAAATCCGCAAGGTGGAGGAGCAGGCTCACAATGAATGATGACTGGCGGTGAACAAGGAGGAATGATCACTGCATCAATTTCACACGGCGGCAGAATCGGTGGTTCGCACGGAACGATGATTGGCGGACCACACGGCGGAAGCTGCGGCAATTCGTACCAGCATTCCGGCGGAAATGGTTCATATGGTAGCTGCTCGTACTGCTGTGGCGGCTCGCATGGCGGTGGAAACACAGGCGGCTCGCATGGCGGCGGAAACGCAGGTGGCTCGCATGGCGGCGGAAACACAGGCGGCTCGCATGGCGGCGGAAGCACAGGCGG
>DATNRC010000490.1:0-15787 GCA_036703705.1 Candidatus Obscuribacterales bacterium | reverse complement strand
GAGCCTTGTCACTCTGCGCGGTGAGTTCAGCATCAGGGGCGATATCATTGATGTTTTCCCTTCTACGGGCCTGCCGGTGCGCATCGAATTGTTCGATGACGAAATCGAGTCCATTCGCCTCTTCAATGTGGACAACCAGCGCTCGGTGGACGAAACTGACACGGCCGTCGTTCCTCCCCGCTACTGGATAGTGCTTCCTGGCGACAATGAAGGACGAAAGGAGCTCATCGAAAAGCTGCGCAAGGTGGCGGAAGAGACTGAGGACTCGCTCGACGAGCAGGCAGCAGAGACGCTGAAATCCGTCATCGAAAGCGATCTGACCGGGTTTGACTCCGGACAATATCCGGAATCGGCTGAGTACTATTTCCCCTACGTCAGCGACAAATTCGCCACGCTGGCGGATTATTTTCCGGAGAGCGCACTTCTTATTTATGACGAATGGGATGCCATCACATCGTCACTCATGACCTACGAGGAGAAGCTCAACCACAATCTGGAGGAGGGCTTGACGACAGGTCGCCTCCTTACGTTGCCCAGGCCGCTGCATTTTTCCTTTGCGGAGATCAAAGAGCGCGTACAACCGCTGCAGAAGCTCTATTTTTCTTCGTTGCCGATTTTCACCGAAGATGCCGAGCACGCCATTGTCGGATTTGATTGTCATCCGGTGGAGCGATTTGGCAATCAGATGCAGGCCGTTATCGAGAAAGTCCGTGCCATGAGAAAGGACGGCTACCAGGTAGTGATCTCGACAGAGCAACCGCAGCGCTTGCTGGGTTTGCTGCGCGAATGGGACACGCCGGCCAAATATCTGGGGGCGCAGGCTGAGCCGGGAGACAAGGACGGCGCGCAGAGCGGCGGCCCGACATCGGAAGAGGCAAATGCAGTTGCCCAGCTCATGGGGCAGCGTCCCGATAGAGCCGGCGGATTGGAGGTGCTCGTCACGCGTCACGGATTCGTTTCCGGCTTTCGCCTCGATGACATTCAGCTGTTTTCGCTGACAGACGCCGAGATGTTCGGCCTCAAGCGCAGACCGACGATGTACCGCCGGCCGGTAGCGGAAAAAACATACGAGCGATTCACTTCGGTTGCCGATCTGAAGGTCGGGGACTACGTCGTGCACATCAAACAAGGCATCGGCCAGTTTGTCGGCGTTCAGCGCATAGCCGTCGACAACCAGCAAAGAGAATATCTCACCATCCAGTATTTGGGTGACGATCGCCTGTACGTCCCTGTCGATCAGATCAACCTTCTTTCCCGATATCGCGGCGCGGGCGATTCGGCGCCGCGCCTTTCCCGCCTGGGAGGCGCCGAGTGGGAGTCGACGAAGAAGCGCGTCAAACGCTCCGTCAAGCAAGTGGCCGAAGATCTCGTCAATCTCTATGCCATCCGGGCCAAACAAGAAGGTTTCAGCTGCTTGCCGGACACGCCCTGGCAGTACGAAATGGAAGAAGCATTTCCTTACGAGGAAACTCCCGATCAGTGGCAGGCGATTCTCGATGTCAAAGCCGGTCTGGAATCGAACAAGCCGATGGACCGCTTGATTTGCGGTGATGTCGGCTTCGGGAAAACGGAAGTGGCGATCCGCGGTGTGTTCAAGACCGTGATGTCCGGAAAGCAGGTTGCGCTGCTTGTACCGACGACGATTCTTGCGCAGCAGCACTTCAATACTTTGTGCGAGCGCTTCGCGCCTTATCCGATTCGCGTTGGCCTTTTGAGCCGCTTTAGAACGGCGAAAGAACAGCGTGAGGTGGTGCAAAAACTGGCGACCGGCGAGTGTGATGTCGTTGTGGGCACTCACCGCATGCTGCAAAAAGACATTGCCTTCAAAGATCTTGGACTGCTCATCATTGACGAAGAGCAGAGATTCGGCGTCGGCCACAAAGAGAAGCTCAAGCAATTGCGAGTGATGGTCGACGTTCTGACCATGTCGGCAACGCCCATTCCGCGAACCTTGCACATGGCGCTGTCCGGTGCCCGCGACATGTCACTCATCAATACGCCGCCCGTCAACAGGCTGCCCATCAAGACCTTCGTCGGCGAATACAAATTGCCGCTTGTGCGCACAGCCATCCTCCATGAAATGGAACGCGGCGGGCAGGTTTATTTCGTGCACAATCGGGTGGAGAACATCGAACAGATTGCTTTCGAATTGAAGCAGCTAGTTCCTGAAGCGCGGCTTGTAATCGGTCATGGGCAGATGGCGGAAAGAGAGCTCGAGAATGTCATGCTCGATTTCGCCGCCCATCAATATGATGTTCTGGTCTGCACCACGATCATCGAATCGGGTCTCGACATTCCCAACGTCAACACGATAATCGTCAATGAAGCAGACAAATTCGGCCTGGCGCAGTTGTATCAATTGCGCGGTCGGGTAGGAAGAAGCGATGTGCAAGCTTATTGCTATTGCCTGTTTCGACCGCAAAAGGTCCTTACTGAAAGCGCGCAAAGCAGACTGAAAGCGATACGCGAATTTACATCTCTCGGCTCCGGATATCAGATTGCCCTCAGAGACATGGAAATTCGCGGGGTCGGCAACATCCTGGGCGCGGAACAGCATGGACACATGGTCTCCGTTGGTTTTGAGCTCTATTGCAAACTGCTGGAAGAATCGGTGAATGAGCTCAAAGGCGTGACCGTGCAGGCCGAAGCGGATGCTCAGATCGACATCAACGTCACGGCCTACATTCCGGAGACGTACGTGCCCGACTCGGATCAACGGCTCATCGAATACAAGCGTCTTGCCGACGTCAAATCAGAGCGTGAGCTCTCCATTCTCATGGAGGAGTGGAAGGACCGATTCGGCAAGCCGCCTGAAGAGGTCGAGCAGCTTGTCAAAGTGGTCAAGCTGAGGCTGCTTGCCAGCAAGGCGCAGGTGAGCGCCATCAAGCCGGATCCTCAGGGCATCAGGCTTTCCGTGTCGTTCCGTTTGCAGCAATGGTTGCCCATTCAGGCCAAGCTGCCCAAGCACCTCGGCACGCGCACAACCTACAAGCCGGGGCAGGCCGGCGGCATCGGTCCGGCACCGTCGATCATCGTTAAATCGCAAGGAATTTCACCCCAGGAGCAGCTAAATTTGCTAGAAGAATTACTTGGTGCTATGGTTGCTAACTGTGCCGTGAACGCATCATGAACCTGAAAACACACCGCAAGCTCAAAATGTTCGCTCGAAAAGAAAACACTACAATTGTCTCTCTGGCAGTCCTTGTCGCCATAGCTGCGTTCACGGGCGGATGCTCAAAGACGCAAACGGAAAGCAAAGCGCCGGGCAAAACCGTCGAGCAAAACGAGCCGCGGGGCACTGCTCAACCATCAGCCAGCACCTCTTCTCAGTCCCCGGAGGTCGCTGAGGGCAAAACCGGGGAAGGACAAGATCCAGGAGATTTGCCGGAGATTACCGAAGCATCGAAGAAAATCAACATGCGGGAAATGCCGGATTCGCTTGTTATCGTGACCGTGGCAGGCAGACCAATTACGATTGGCGATTACAAGCGGCAATATCGAATGGGACTGAGAGGCTTCCAGGACATGATGACGGTTAACCCGGATGCAGCAAAAGTGTTTTTGGAAGAAGCAAAGAAGCGCAACATCCAGCTCACCGCCGACGAGAGAAAGCAATATCTGGATGCCGCCAAGCTGGCACGTGGCTCCACGCCGGAAGCTTTCAAGAAATTCCTCAAAGCAAGCAATATGACCGAGGGGCAATTTGACAAACTTGTGCTCGACGAGGCGCTTGCCAACAAAGTCTTCAAGGATATGCAGACGGAGTCCCTGCTCAAGGACATGATCGACAAAGAGCTCTTTGCGGCGGCTGCGCGCTCGGCAGGCTTTTCGAAGAAAGCCTTCAACAAATTCATGGAATTCAAGAAAAGCCCCAACTATGAGATTGGGCTGAAACGCTCGGGCTTGCCGGCGGACCTTTACCGCGACGATATTCTCAACAAATTCCTCATTCTTTACATGCAAGACAAAATTGTCAGTGAAGCGCCGGTAACCGATGAAGAAGCTCGCAAATTCTACGAGGCGCACCGCGACAGCTTCAAGCATGGCGAACGCGCTCGCATGGCGCAAATTCTCGTAGCCGCGACCGTTGAGGACATGCCGCCCCATGAAGGCTTGAAGTCCAAGATCGTGCGTCTCAAACCTGACATCAGCCCCATGGAGCTCGAAGAAGCCATCAAGGCGAAGAAGGAGGAGCTGAGGAAAAAAGCAGAGAGCCTTCTGGAGCGTGCCAAAAGAGGCGAGGACTTTGCCACGCTGGCTAACGAAAACAGCGACGAAGTGCGCACGCGCGCGGCAAAAACCGGTGGCGACGCGGGCTGGGTAGAGCTTATGGTTCTTACTCCCGAGCTGAGGGAGAAGATTGCTGCTCGCAAAGCAGGGGAAGTCATACCGGAGGTCATCCCCAACGAGCTTGGATTTTTCGTCGTGAAAGTTCTCGATCGGCAACCTCCAGGCATACTTTCGTTTGCTGAGATCAAAGAGGGCTTGAAGAGCCAGCTTCTTGAATCAAACGCCCAGCTGGCGCTCACGCGCTGGATTAAGGAGAAGCGACGAAGCACCAACATCGGGCTCTCACCGGAGTTTCACGCCCTTGTTTTCAACGCATCAACGAAACAAAACGTGCGCTGAGCTGCGAAGGCGCGCGCCAAACCGGCGCCGGGCAATCTCATCGATCTCATCGGGTAGAGCTCCGGGCAATCTCATTGGGGATTGGGCTCGATCTAACTCGCTACATTCACGAGGCTCACGTTTTAAACTTATAAGTTGATCGGTCAAGCTGACGTCGCTTCCATCGAATGGTCGCCCTGTGAGCATTGCCTCGATTTTTCCTCGGTTTCAGGAGGCGTCGGTCTTTAAACTTATAAGTTGAAAATGCAGAGCGCGGCGACCAGAGGCTCACCTTTGAGCCGGGCAATCTCATCGTCACTTTCCCGCCCATTCCGGCCCAATAGAGGGATCTGCACTAAATCCGATACCAGAATCACCGGATCTAAAGCTGTTTAGTTGCTAGTGAGGGGCGGGTACGTTAGCATTTGAGGTGTTAGAGCTTCGCCGCTTTGAATCGACTGCAGATTTAAGGGACAGCATGGTCAACGAGACTTGGGAAAACCTAAAACGCAACGGGCAGAAGGCTTTTAAAGCTAAAGAGTACGAGCAGTGTCTTCAACATTGGACGGAAGCCCTCGAAGAAGCCATGAAGGCTGGTCCTGAGAATTTGAGGGTGGGCACAAGCTGCGTCGATCTCGCCCAGCTCCACATTCAGTTGGGAAATTATGAGCAAGCGGAAGCGCTTCTCACGCGCGCGCTCAAAATTCGCGAAGGACAGCAAGGACCTGACCATTTGCACGTTGCGGAAGCACTGGCCCTTTTGGCAAGAGTTTTCATCGCTATGGGCAAAGCCGGCGACGCCGAAGGGCTTTTGAAGCGAGCTCTCTCAATAAGAGAAAAGTCGCTCGGCGCCGATCATCCTAAGTCCTCCGAAAGCCGCCGCGCACTTGGCAATTATTATTCGCTGATTGGTCGTTTCAACGAGGCGGAGCCGTTGCTCAGGCAATCTCTCACTTTGAAAGAAAGCCCGATTGCTCCTGATAACCTTGAGGTGGCTGACAGTTTGAAGAGCTTTGCCAGGGTGCTGAGAAAACTTGGCAAGTACGAGGAGGCAACGAGCTACTACGAGCGCGCGCTCAACATCAGAGAAAAGGTGCTGGGAGAGGATCATCTTGATGTCGCGGAAGGATTGAGGAGCCTTGCCAACAACTATTCCTATCAAGGTGATTATGAGAAAGCGGAGCCGCTGCACAGACGGTCTCTGGAAATTTTCGAAAAGAATCTCGGC
This sequence comes from Candidatus Obscuribacterales bacterium, assembly GCA_036703705.1. GTDB lineage: Bacteria > Cyanobacteriota > Vampirovibrionia > Obscuribacterales > Obscuribacteraceae > DATNRC01. The sequence continues at coordinate 9,951 of DATNRC010000490.1, read as the reverse complement.
GCCGATCATCCTGAAGTGGCAACGGGCCTTCACAACCTGGCCGTGCTGTACCACCGCACAGGAAAGTATTCGCAGGCCGAGCCGCTCTTCGTCAGGGCGCTGCAGCTATTCTCATCGGTGCTCGGCAATGATCACCCGGAAGTGGCAACCACACTAGTTTCGATGGCTCTCTTCTATGAATCGAAAGGCCGATACGAGAAAGCCGAATCGCTGTCGCGGCAAGCGCTTGCAATTTACGAGAAGAATTACGGTCCGGAGCATGTCAACGTGGGCATGAGCTTGCGCAATCTTGCCAACGTCTGCACGGCTCAGGGCAGGCACAAAGAAGCTGTCGAGCTGAAAGAACGAGCCGACAAAATTCTTGGCGCCCGGGCGCGGTAACTTCCTTACTTTGGCAACAGCGCATCTGATCGCCCGCTCAATGGACGAACGGATTTTCTCGTTTCTCCGACCAGATGTCAGTGTTCTCACCGTGGCCGGGTATGACTGTGGTTGAATCATCAAGCTTGAATAGACGATCCGAGATCGATTTGATGATCTCGTCAAAGGAGCCGCCCCAGAGATCCGTTCTGCCAATCGAGCGGTGAAAGAGCGTGTCACCGGAAAGAAGCGTGCTCTCTTTGCCGGCAAGCGAAAAGCATAAGCTTCCTGGAGTATGACCCGGGGTATGGATCACGCTTGCCTTCACTTTCCCCACGACAACTTCTTCCTCATCCTCCAGATAGCGATCGACGGGCAGCGGATCGCTTGCTTTGAAGCCGAAGAGTCCACACTGCTTCTCGAGATTGTCGTAAAGCCACTGGTCGCCCTTATGCAGGCATATCTGAGCTCCAGTCTCTTCCTTGAGCGACCGCGCACCGAGAACATGGTCGAAATGCGCATGCGTATGGAGAAGGTATTTCACCTTCACGCCCAGCTCATTCAGCCGCTCGATGATCAATTTGACGTCGCCGCCCGGGTCTACAACGGCAGCTTCTTTTGTTTCCGGGCAAGCAATGATGGAGCAGTTGCACTGCAACGGTCCGACAGGAAAAGTTTCAATAATCATCTTTACTCGAACAATTCGCTTACAGAGGTATCGTCGTGAATGCGGGCAATCGCCTCGCCCAGTAGTTTGGCGACAGAAACCTGAACAATTTTGCGCGATATCTTGGTGCCGTCGTGAGGAATTGAGTTGGTGACGATGAGCTGTTGTATAGGCGACTCATCCAATCTCTTGTTAGCCGGCCCGGAGAGCACGGCATGCGTCGCGCATGCATAAATGGCTCGCGCACCTTGTTGCTTGAGAAGCTCAGCTCCTTTAACCAAGGTCCCTGCTGTGTCGACCATGTCGTCGACCATAATCGCTACTTTGTTTTTGACATCGCCGACGAGGCTCAACACTTCGGCTTCGTTGTGCTTGGTTCGTCGCTTGTCGATGATGGCGAGCGGCGAGTCATCGAGCTTCTTAGCGAAGGCGCGAGCGCGAGCCACACCACCGACGTCAGGACTTACAAGAACGACATCTTTGAGACCGAGCGTGCGCAGATAATCAATCAAAACCGGGCTGCCGTAAAGGTGATCGACCAGAATGTTGAAAAAACCCATGATCTGCGGCGCATGCAAATCGAGCGCCACCACACGATTGGCACCGGCAGTCGTCAGCAGATCTGCGACCAGCTTGGCGGTAATTGCTTCTCTGCCTGCGGCTTTTCTGTCTTGCCTTGCATAACCGTAGTAGGGGATGACGACTGTGATTCTGCCGGCTGATGCCCTCTTCAACGCATCGAGCATGATGAGAAGCTCCATGAGATTCTCATTCACCGGCGTGCACGTGGACTGAACGACGAAACAGTCGACGCCCCGCACGCTTTCTTGAAGCTGAACGTAAATCTCTCCATCAGAGAAGGGCTCGATCTTGACTGGTGACACGGACAGCTCAAGATATTCCGCCACTTCTCTGGCAAGCTCCGGATTGGCTGTTCCCGAAAGTATCTTCAAATCCAGTCTGGCGCCGGACGGGGCTGAGCTTCCGCGCGTGCCGGACTGTAGACCGCTGCGTTTCGGTATCTGGGCAACCAAGAGCTTATCCTCCCTGCTTCTTGAGTCATTTTAGAGAAGAAAAGGGGATTCGAAAAGGCAATGAGCAAATCTTTAGCCGTTAAAAGAATGGCAGTTCGCCGCTTGCAGAGAGGCTTAAGGCCCCTTCCAGCATGCACTTAACATGCAGATATGTGAGACCGCCCTGCAAATATGCAGCGTAAGGCGGCCTCAGGGGTCCGTCTGCGGAAAGCTCAATGGTGGCGCCTTCCACGAAGGTGCCGCCGGCCATAATCACTTCGTCTTGATAGCCCGGCATCCTGGCCGGCTCAGGAGCCGCATGAGCATTAACTGGAGACCATTTCTGAACGGCCCGGCAGAAATTAATCAAACGCTCGCGACTGCCGAATTCGATTCCTTGAATAATATCGAATCGCTGCTCCGCAGCCGAGGGTGTTACTTTCAATCCCAGCTCCTCAAAAACATGCGCCGCTAAAAGCGCTCCTTTGACGGCGTTGCCGACCGCCTGCGGCGCCATGAATAGACCCTGCAAGATCAGTCTGTTTTGATTGAAACTAATCCCCTGATGACCACCGATTCCCGGCGCAGTCAGTCGGTTGAGGCACATATCAACCAAATGGGCACGCCCGGCAAGATAACCGCCGGCAATAACCAGTCCGCCACCTGGGTTCTTGATTAACGAACCGGCGATTAAGTCGGCGCCTGCCTCAATCGGCTCTGCCGCTTCAACAAATTCGCCGTAGCAGTTGTCGACAATAACGACGCTCTGGGGGCTGATTCGTTTGACGCATGCGATGAGCGTTTTTATCTCCTTGTTGGAAAGACTCTTGCGCTCGAGCGAATAGCCGCGCGATTTCTGGATGAACACGACATGGCGGCTGGATCTGCTGCGCAAAACATCCTGCAAATCGGCTTCTATCTCTTCTATCTCTTTTTCACTTCCCAGCTTGAGATGCGTGTCGCGCTGCAAATACATGATGCCCAGCGAGCGAAGATTGCCCGGCTCATCGCCCGCCAGGCCAATCACTGTGCGCAACGTATCGTACGGAGTTCCTGTAAGGGCAAGAAGCGTGTCGTTGGCTTTGAGCACACCAAAAAGCGCACAGGCAAGCGCGTGGGTGCCCGACACCATTTGCATTCGTACGGCAGCGGCTTCGCAGCCGAATACGGCAGCGAAGATGGAATCGATAGCGTCGCGCCCGGAATCATCAAGACCGTAGCCCGTTCGCTCGGCAAAATGTTCTTCCGTCAGCCGATGCTCGCGAAAGGCATTGAGAATTTTGCGCTGATTGAAAAGCGCTATTTCATCCACCTGCTCGAATTGGGCGGCAAGCGATTTCTCGGCAAGTCGAATCAACTCATGCGGCTTCAAATCAAGGGCAGGCAAATCATCACCTTCGTGAGAGCTTGATGAATCTTATCCTGTCTTAAATCTTCCAGTCCTGAGATTCGCTAAAGAGTCACAAAAGATGAGCTCCAGAAAGGTTTTGAACTTTTTCCGTGATTTTGACGTATTTATGTATGAACGCTCGGAGACGAATAGTGATTACACCAATCAAGTTGATGGTGCGGGCCCTTTGCGAAGAGTCGTGTCGGGTCTGTGCGACGAAACTGTTGTCTGTTCCGCGGTGGGCGCAAGGGCGCAAGACGCAGACATCTTCACTGTGCGCACCTTGCAAGCCGAACGAGCCAAACGAACATGCGGGCGCGGTCGAGTTCGAGAAGCGTGCGGGCGCGGGCGAGCGAAAAGAACGACTTCGCGCAGCCGCGCTCGAGGATGAGGGCTCGGATGCGATCTGTGGAGCTTGCCTGTCCAGGCTTCGCCAGAAGCATCCGGAAGTGCGAGTGCTAGACATCGACGACAAGCATAAGATGGTTATGCACTGCCGGTTGCCGTTTCGCGGTGCCACTAAGAAGCTTGTTTACAGGCTCAAGTATGACAGCGATCTATTGCTCGTCGACACGCTTTCTGAGTTTCTGGCCGAAAGCATCGCTCACCTGGCAACGTGGTACAAAATTGAAAACGCACTCATTGTGGCTGTTCCCCTGCACTGGACACGCTACTTTTCTCGCGGCTTCAATCAGGCAGAATTACTCGCGAAGCGTGCCGCCAGGAGTTTGGACATGCAGATGCACTCCCGCGCGTTGAAGCGCGTTCGCCGGACAAAAACTCAGTACAAGCTCGGCAAACTAGACCGCCTGGCCAATGTGAATGATGCGTTTCAGGCAAACAGAAAAATTATCGAGGGAAAGACGATCATTCTCGTCGACGATGTTTGCACATCCGGCTCCACACTGACGGCATGCGCCAGAGCAGCGCTCAGTGGCGGCGCTGAAAGAGTATTTGCCGCGACGCTCGCCTATGCCTCAATCGAAGACGCTCATCGCACGACGAGCTCGTCACCACATGCGGTGACCAACAGCAAGAGCGCTCTCGATCATGTCTGACCTCAGAATTTGCCTCTCGCTCGAGGTATTCTTCGACGGTCATGCACTCAAATTTTTCAGGCGTCGACACTGTTCGAGCACCTCGAAGAAAGTGAAGCCCGTTCTCATTATACGAAGTCAACTATTGACGTCTACTTGCACGCCTGCGATTTAATCGCGGCGCGGCGCGATTCACTTCGCTTGCTTGAGGCTTTCCTCGAAAGCCGTGAGCGTATCTTCAATGTCTTTCTTCGAGTGCACGGTTGAAACAAAAGCGGCCTCAAACTGTGACGGCGGCCAGTAAATGCTGCGCTCGATCAAGCCTCGCCACACTTTAGCAAAGAGCTCGGTGTCGCATGATTGCGCGCTGGCGAAATCAGTGACCTCCTTTTCCGTAAAGAAGACAGAGAGCATCCCCGTGATGCTGTTTACTTTGAATGGAATTGTCTTTGTCGCCAGCTCTTTCAATCCGTCAGCAAGCTGCGCAGTCTTCTGCTCGAGATGCTCGTATTGCTCGGGGTGCTGCAGCATCTTTATTTGAGCGAGCCCCGCGGCCATTGCCAGCGGATTACCGGAGAGAGTCCCCGCCTGATACACCGAACCTTGCGGTGCCACCATTTCCATGATGTCTTTGCGCCCGCCATATGCGCCAACGGGCAGCCCGCCGCCGATAATCTTGCCCAGGCAGGTAAGATCCGGCTTGATATTGAAACGCGCTTGCGCGCCGCCGAGCGCAATGCGGAATCCGGTCATCACTTCATCAAATATCAGCAAGGCACCGTGCTCGGTGCACAGCGATCTGAGCCCATCAAGATAGCCCTCTTTGGGGAGGAGCACGCCGGCATTACCGACAACGGGCTCGAGAATCACAGCAGCTATAGTTTGCCCGTGCTCGGCAAATGCTTTGCGCGCCGCATCCAGATCGTTGAACGGAACGGTTATCGTCAACCGGGTGGCTTCTTCAGGCACGCCGGGCGAGTTCGATATGCCCAGCGTCGCCAATCCCGAGCCGGCTTTGGACAAAAACGAATCGGCATGACCGTGGTAGCAGCCCTCGAATTTCAAAATCAGATTGCGTCCCGTGAACGCACGAGCCAGACGAATGGCCGACATGGTCGCTTCCGTTCCCGAATTGACCATGCGCACCATTTCAATCGCCGGCACGACCTGGCAAATGAGCTCAGCCAGCTCCACCTCAGCCCGGCACGGAGCACCGAAGCTGGTGCCCGTGAGAAGAGCATCTTCGATTGCTTCCAATACGCGCGGATGCCTGTGCCCGAGCACCATCGGGCCCCATGAGCCGATGTAATCGATGAGCCTGTTGCCGTCGACGTCGAACAATGAGGAGCCGTCGGCGCGCTCAATATAAATCGGCTCGCCACCGACCGCCTTCAATGCCCGCACCGGCGAATTGACGCCTCCAGGCATGACGTTTTTTGCCCTATTTGCCAGCTGTTGAGAGCGGCTCAGTACTGCGGTTTGCGACATCGGCGTAGTCCTTACATAAGGTCAGTGAGTCCAGAACAAGAGGCATCCGGGCAACCGGCAGGCGACTAATTTCAACCGTTGGCTGAGGCGCCTTCCTTCTTTTGGATGAACGATTCCAAGTCCCGTTCTATCTTGGATTCAATCATCTTCGCCGCCTTCTCGCCAGCGTTGTACTGACGCAATTTGCCCTCGGCGTCAAAAAGATAGAACGCCGGCACATACTTATTTTCGAAGCCGTCGGTTATCTCGTGCCAGTTATCCACGACGCAAGGCTGCTTGACCTCATACTCGTCTATAGCTTCCTTCACTGCCTCAACGTTGGTATCGCTCTCTTGCCTCGGCATGTGCACCGAGAGGATCTTCAATCCTTTTTCGCCGTACTTGGTAAGCCAGCTGGAAATCTCGGGCAACGATTCCTTGCAAATGCCGCAGCTTATCGCCCAGAAGTGGACAAGCACCGGTTGCCCTTTGAAATCTTCATTCTTCAGCGGCGGCGAGTTAAACCAGTCTGTCCCGCCTTCAATCGAGGGCATAGGGGCATCCATACGAAGCGGCATAGAACCTCCTTTTGACGGGCATGCATGAGCTCGAGAGCTCTTCTAAAATTCCGACTGCCGTCTGCTTGTGACTTCGCCTATTTTAGCGCCGTCGCACACACAATTAAGGCCAATTTTTAACTCCTTTGACGAAGTCGTTTTTTTCGCGCGCACAATTCACTCTCTTCAATGCGTGTGTTTCCAGGGCATTCATCAGCGGAGAAACGAAGAGATCGCCTGCGGCAGCAGACGACCTCTTGCACTTTCACTTTGTCCAGCTTAGACGGTGAGGGGCTTTTGGCCTGGCTTCCAGTCTGCGCCGCAAAGACCGCCGGTCTTGAGAGCTTCGAGGACTCTCACTGTTTCTTCGACCGAGCGCCCGATGTTGAGGCTGTGGACGACTTGATATTGCAGAATGCCATCCGGATCGATGATGAACAAACCGCGCAATGCAATGCCCTTATCTTCCATCAAAACACCGTAGTCACGGCTGACGTCTTTGGTGATGTCAGAAGCAAGTACGAACTTCATGGGGCCGAGACCACCTTTGTCTTCAGGGGTCTGGATCCAGGCGCGGTGGCTGTAAACGCTGTCTGTGGAGACGGCAAGAATTTCAGCGCCCGCTTTCTTAACATCTTCGTACTTCTCGTTGAATGCTCTGATTTCGGTCGGGCAAACAAAGGTGAAATCCAGCGGGTAGAAGAACATGATCAGCCACTTGCCCTTGTAATCGGACAGGCGGACATTTTCTTTCAAGGACTTAAGATCCTTGGTCGACGGCATGTCAAAGTCAGGAGCTCTTTTTCCAACTTGCAACATAGAGGCAATTACTCCAACAAATTTTGGGAAACATTCAGCCCATCTTAGAAGGTTGAATGTGTTTCCTTAAAAGGTTTAATGGAATTTGCATAATTATTCGTTAGGTAACTTTGCGCCAAAGCGGTTGCCAAGAGCCTTTCGGCATGTTTCGATTGCTGGGGCGGAGGCCATCAAATTGATGGGGCATTCTCACTTCTTCTTAGCGTGAGGAGCCTCAGCGAAACTTTTGTTAATCGCCTGCCATTCTGACAATTCGCGCTGCAGCCGGTTCTCCGCCACGTATTTCATTATGAGGGGACTGGTCGGGCTCCAGCCTATCGTCAAAAGATGCCGCAAGTGCTCGGCGGGCGACGAGCCGTATTTGCTGCGTCCCAGTTCCGCTTCGTTCATTTCGCTCATCGATCACACTTCCTCTCAAGCCTCGGGGACCGCGCACGCCATCGCCCTTATTACAATGTAATTGCCGACACGGAATACAACAAGCGCGCAAAACATCGCAACGCAAACCTTAAGACAATTTACGTAAGTTTGACCCTTAGAATCATAATTTGGTACTATTCCTAATCGCCTGTTCAATCTAAGCAATGGTTCGGACAGGCTCCGCGCCCGCTTCTGAATTTCGGGACGCCGGAATGAAGCTGGCTCCATCCAGCAACGTGAAATAATTTGCTCGAGCTTGACCAATTTGGCGCCTAGCGCAATAGAAACTGGAGACGACCATGTTTGCCATCGTAGAAGCCTGCGGAAGGCAGTATCAATTAGAAGCCGGACGCTTCGTAGACCTCGATCTGACCGACACTCCCGAAGGGGAGAAATTCGTCTTCGATCGCGTGCTCATGCTTGTAGACGGCGACAATTCAACACTGGGCAAGCCTTTCATTGAAGGCGCCAAAGTGGAAGGAAAAGTTCTCAACCACCGCAAAGGGCGCAAAGTCATCGTCTATCACATGAAGCCGAAGAAAGGCACGCGCAAGAAGCAAGGCCACAGACAACACTTCACGCGTGTTTTGATCGACGCGATCAAGCTGGGCGACAAAGTCCTGGCTAAGTCCGAAGAAACAAAAAAGAGCTAGTATTCATTTAGGAGAACACATCAGACAAGCTGAGAGCTGATGTTTATTGGGAGTTGATGCGTCATGGCACATAAAAAGGGAGCAGGATCGACAAGAAACGGCCGAGACAGCCAGCCCAAGAGACTTGGGGTGAAGCGTTTCGGCGGGCAAACGGTGCTTGCCGGCAATATTCTCGTCAGACAGCGCGGAACGAGATTCCATCCAGGAGCCAATGTGCTGAGAGCCGGTGACGATTCTTTGTACGCGGTTATCGACGGCGTAGTAAAGTTTGAATCCCAGCGCGGACGCCAACTCATCTCTGTCTACCCGATTTGATCGGATACGAAGGTTGTTGCCCGTAGATAGTAAGTCTTCCGTAAAGCCAATTACGGCCATAATCGAGGAATTGAAGGCCACCTTTCCTCAGGGCGTGCGAGTCGACCTCGGCCAGTCCGGCGCCGGTGCCTCAGCGGCAATAAGAGGCTTGAGGCATGATTCGCGAAAGGTGTCGTCGGGCGATGCTTTCTTTTGCATTGAGGGGCAAAAGTACGACGGCAATTTGTTCGTCAAGGACGCCGTAGACAAGGGCGCTTCGCTGGTCATCTCCGAAAAGGCGCCGCCTGCTGATGCAGACATCAATGTTCCTTTCGTCGTCGTTCCTGATGTGCGCCAGGCTCTGGCTGCGGTTTCCGACTATTTTTTCGATCGCCCCTCCAAACGCATGCGCCTGATTGGAGTAACGGGCACGAACGGCAAGACCACGACAACACATATGGTCGAGCATATCTTTCAGAGCCAGGGCACGAGGGTTGGTCTGATTGGAACGCTCGGCGCACGCTGGACGCATGCTGACGCGGGGCGCGACTATCAAGATTTGAAATTTACCACACCGCAGGCGTCGGACCTCCAGGAGCTGCTCAACACGATGGCCAACGACGGCGTGTCGCATGTGGCCATGGAAGTGTCCAGTCACGCCCTGGCGCTCAAACGCGTTGAAAAATGCGAATTTGCCGTTGCCTGCCTGACGAATGTGAGCCAGGATCACCTCGATTTCCACAAGACGATGGAGCACTACTGGAAATCGAAACGGATTTTGTTCGAGCAATTGACGGCAGGCAGCCAAACTGAACGCGCCGCCGTCATCAATCTCGATGACGCCCTCGCCAACGATTTCTTGAAAGCAGTAGGCAAAGATGTGCGCGCCATCACCTACGGGTGGAATGAGACAGCTGATGTGCGAGCGGTGAAAGCCGATTTCGACTTCACGGGCACTCGCCTCGAGCTTGCCACTCCCTATGGTGCGCTGAAACTGAAGCTCAAGCTCAACGGTGTCTTCAACGTATACAACGCCATGTCGGCGCTTTCGATCGTGCTTAACGAGGGCGTGGATAAGGAAACCGCTAAAGAAGCAATCGAGAGTTTTGAAGGCGTCGCCGGCCGATTCGAAGTGGTGAGGCTGGCTCAGCCGGAAGACGGCGAAATTGATGAGCCTCTCTGCCTGGTCGATTATGCGCACACTCCCGACGGCCTCGACAATGTCCTGAGAGCGGCACGCAAGCTCGTGCCTGCAGGCGGGAAATTAATTGTCG